>JAUWZY010000070.1 GCA_030615045.1 Chloroflexota bacterium | reverse complement strand
AGTAGAGGCATTTAGAAACGCATGCTACGCCATAGCCGCTGGGATGTATGACATCGCCCTAGTCTGTGGTGTGGAGAAGATGAAGGACTCCGGGCTTCGGTTTACCGGTGCTCCAGATGAAATGCCCCGCGGTACCAGAGTTGATGCTCTTGGGGTGCACTCGCCACCATCTCTGGAAGGACTTATCGCTACCAGATACTTTCATAGTCATGCATTAAGCTATGAAGAAGGTAAAAGGATTCTCGCTGCCATCGCAGTGAAAAACCATCATAACGGGACCTTAGCCCCTAAAGCTCATCTTCAGCGCGAGGTAACCATCGACCAGGTGGTAAATGCCCCTATGATTGCCTATCCCCTGGGGATACTTGATTGCTGTCCGGTGACCGATGGCGCAGCGGCGGCAATTATAACTCGAAGTGATATGGCAAAGCACTTCAGAGACGACTATATCTTGGTAAAGGGATTGGGGACTTGCTGTGGGGCATTAGCAGATGCTGATTACGATTACAGCCACTTTGAAGAGACCATAATAGCTTCAAGGATGGCGTATCAAGATGCGGGGATAAAAGCCCCTCGCCATGAGATAGACATCGCTGAAGTCCATGACGCGTTCACTGTCCTTGAACTGATGCACTATAGCGATTTAGGCTTTACCTCGCTCGAGAAAGCCAAAGAAGATGTGACTGCAGGAACCTTTGCCTTGGAAGGGGAGCTCCCTGTTAACACTGATGGCGGTTGCAAATGCTTTGGTCATCCGATTGGCGCCACCGGGCTGAGGATGCTTTATGAAGTATATAAACAGCTTCAGGGGAAGGCAGGCCCGCGGCAGGCAAAGAAAGCTGATATAGGGTTAACGCACAACATAGGTGGCACGCCCGGTTCTTATGTGTGCGCCGTTTGTATCCTGGGGCGAAGAGATTGAGAGCTATAGTTCGCTTTCCATGTCGCTTGCAGTAATCGAGTTTATCTCTAGCTAGAGTTCCCACGCAGAGGAATGAAAATTACTGTGGGCCAAACGCGGGTCATCCTCAAGTTTGCTCGTCTTGCATTAGGAGCTCCGTTAGCTTGCGATAGCTTGGGGGCAACTGCCACTCATGAAGGGACGACCAGGTGGGGTATCTCATGCTCGACACCTGCTTATGCGTCGCCTCAAGGCCATTGACCGTCATGCTCACTTTGCTCAAAGGCATGGTGAAGGCTAGCTCATGGTCTTGAGTCAAGGCAACGCGTCGCTCGCCACCGCCAGCGACAATGACCTGGCATTCATCGCTGAGAATAGTTCCAGCGATCATGGCTGAGCAGCCCAGCCTTCCCGTTGCGCTCCAGGATAGATCACCGCCAGTTTGGTAGAGAGCACCTTGTATTAGTCTGGCTATCTGGGCCGGGTTGCCATAAACGACTATCAAGTGCGGCTCAAAGGCGGCGTTCTGAAGCGGAGCCGCCAGCAAATAGCTGTACTTCCCGTATTCCAGCCTGGATAATGCCTGCTGGGTTCTCGCCGACGTTTCCTTTCTACCCAGGGAAGCCAGCTCCTCATAGGTTCCGTTGAGGAGTTCTTCCTTAGCTGGCAGGAAGCCTACGGCGAGGGCACCGTAGGGGCAAGTTTGATCATCTTTGCCAATAGCCATCGTCCAGCCATAGCGTCGGGCCATGCTGATCCCCTGGCACACGGCCACTGGAAAGCCCAGGTCTCGTTTCGGGAACTGGGCTCCGTCCGGGATTTCGGCGGCAGATTGGCACATTCTGACTGCGACGGGAAGGGTGCCCGGCCTGAGATATTTGTCCAGCGCTTGATTAACCTGCTCTAGGTCGATCATATTTCCTCCCTTGTCATATCATACAGCGCCCAGAAGTAACTTTGCAAGATGTTTTGAGGTCGATGGTTGCCGCGGCGGGGGCTAACCGGCCTCTGCAAATGGCAGCAACTGAAGTAGCTTTTCCTCTGTGCCCTTCACTGAATCACTTCGATTCCCCCGAGATAGGGGCGCAGCACCTCAGACACGATAATGCTGCCATCGGGCTGTTGGTAGTTTTCCAAGATGGCGGCTGAGGTTCGCCCCACAGCTACTCCACTCCCGTTCAGAGTATGGACGAATTCAGGTTTGGCCTTGGCTGCTGGACGATACCTGATATTGGCTCGCCGTGCTTGGAATGACTCGCAATTGCTGCAAGAGGAGACCTCGACGTATCTATTCTGACCGGGGGACCAGGCGTCTACGTCATATTTCTTTGTTGCCGCAAAGCCCAAGTCACCGCTGCACATTAAGGTGATGCGGTGGGGGATATTAAGCTTGCGCAGCACATCGGCGGCGTTGTCCACCAGCTTCTCGAGCTCGTCATAGGAAGTAGCGGGCTCAGTGAACTTAACCAGTTCCACCTTGTCGAATTGGTGCATTCGAATTACCCCTCGGGTATCCCTTCCCGCAGCTCCGGCCTCACGGCGAAAGCAGGCGGTATAGCAGACATAATAAATGGGGAGCGCCCCGGGATCGAATATCTCATCACGGTGCAGGTTGACCACTGGCACCTCAGCGGTGGGGATCAGGAACAGGTCGTCGACGTCGCAGCGGTAGAGGTCATCCTCGAACTTGGGCAGCTGCCCTGTGCCCACCATGACCTCTCGCCGCACCAGGTAGGGGGTGGCAACCTCAACATAGCCGTGCTCTTCAGTATGAAGGTCGATCATCCAGTCGATGAGCGCCCGCTCCAATCTGGCGCCCAGCCCCTTCAGGACATAAAATCTGGAGCCGCTGAGCTTCACCCCTCTTTGGAAGTCGATGATGCCCAGCCTCTCCCCGAGCTCCCAGTGGGGAAGTGGGTTGAAGGAGAACTCCTCGGGGCTGCCCCAGTGGCGGACGACCACGTTCTCGCTCTCGTCCTTGCCCAGGGGAACACTCTCGTGCACTATGTTGGGCAGATTGAGCAAAAGCTCGTTTAGCTGGATATCGACTTGTTTAATTTGTTTCTCCAGGGCTTTGATTTGCTCTCCTACTTCTCGCATCTGGGTGGTGAGCGCAGGGGTTTTTTGCGCTATTTTACCAAGCTCTTTGCTTGCCCGCTTATGCTGTGCCCTTAGACTCTCCGCTTGAAATAGCAGCTTGCGCCGCTCCTCGTCCAGGCGCAGGATATCATCTATAGCCGCCGCATCATCGCCCTTTTTGAGTAGCGACTCGCGGATCGAATCCGGGTTTTCGCGGATGAACTTAATGTCGAGCATATTTATTTCGTCCTCAATTGCGGGAACAGAATCACTTCTCTAATCGACTCCTGTCCGGTGAGCAGCATCACCAGGCGGTCGATGCCCAAGCCCAGGCCCCCGGTGGGGGGCATGCCATACTCTAAGGCTAAGAGGAAATCCTCGTCTATTCGCTCCACCTCCTCATCTCCCCACATCTGGCGCATTCTCTCCTGTTTCTGGAAGCGCTCCCGCTGCTCCAAGGGGTTGTTGAGCTCGGTGAAGGCGTTGGCGATTTCCATGCCAGCGACAAAGGCTTCGAAGCGCTCCACCAGGCGCTCATTTCCCGGCTTCCTCTTGGCTAATGGTGATATCTCAACCGGGTAGTCCAGGACGAAGGTTGGCTGGACGAGGTTTGGCTCAATGGAGACGGACATGAGTTTGTCGATGAGCTTGCCCCGACCTCTAAGCCCAGATGTATCCATGCCTTTTGTTTCCATCGCCTGGCGCAGGGATTCCTCATCGGGGCAATCCTCAAAGTCGATGCCACAGCTTTCTTGCATGGCCTCGCGCAAGGCGATCCGAGGCCAGGGAGGTGAAAAGTCGATAGTATCCCCGCCGAACTCGATCCTGGTGCTGCCCACAGCCTCCTGGGAGATATAGGAGACCATCTCCTCGACCATCTTCATGACATCGTTATAGTCGGCATAGGCCTCATAGCTCTCCAGCATGGTGAACTCGGGATTATGCCTGGTGGAGATCCCCTCGTTGCGAAAGACACGGCCGATCTCATAGACCTTATCCAGGCCGCCAATGATGAGGCGTTTCAGGTGCAGTTCGATGGCGATGCGCAGATATAGGTCTTGCCCTAAGGCATGATGATGGGTGGCAAATGGCCGGGCCAGTGCGCCAGCAGCCAGGGGCTGTAATATAGGCGTTTCCACTTCAATGAATCCTCGCTCATCGAGAAAGCGGCGCATGGCGGTGACGACCTTGCTTCGGGTAGTGAAGACATCCCTGGCCTGCTTATTGGAGATCAGATCCAGGTAGCGCTGGCGGTAGCGCTTTTCCACATCGGCCAGGCCATGCCACTTCTCGGGGAGCGGCTGAAGGGATTTGCTGAGCATGGTGAAATCAGAGACCTCTAAGGTTAACTCGCTGGTGCGGGTGCGGAACAGTTTGCCCTCGACCCCGATGAAATCGCCCAGGTCGAAGTGGTGAAGGGATTGGTATTTTTCGCCCAGGACATCCTCACGAAAGTAGAGCTGGATTTTATCTGTGCCATCTTGGATGTCGAGGAAGGTGGCTTTGCCCATGGCGCGGCTGGCGATAATGCGCCCGGCAAGGCGCA
>JAUWZY010000030.1 GCA_030615045.1 Chloroflexota bacterium | reverse complement strand
GGTGCGCAGGCATTGCTTTGTCTCTGAGGAAGAAGAGAAGCTTATGAAGTCGCCACAATGCCCGATTGTGCTCCTTCAATGGAAGCGGGAATCGTCCCATGTTTCGCCAGAAGTAGCTCCCGCGCTCAAGTATCTTGGGGTCATGCTACCCTATACCCCGCTACACCATATCCTGTTACGGGAAACAGAGCTCCCCTTAGTTATGACCAGCGGCAACCTGAGCGAGGAGCCAATAGCTAAGGACAATGATGAGGCTTTGCTCAGGCTGGGCAACATCGCCGACTATTTCCTGCTCCACAACCGAGATATCTATGCCCGTTATGATGATAGCGTCTATATGGTGGAGCAGGGCAGGCCCCGAGCGATAAGGCGAGCCCGAAGTTATGCTCCTTATCCCATTCACCTTCCCTTTAAGTCACGGCAAATTCTCGCCTGCGGCGCTGAAGTCAAAAATACCTTCTGTATGGCTAAAGAGCAACACGCCTTCTTAAGCCAGCACATCGGCGATATGGAGAACGAGGAGACCCTGGGACACTTCGAGGATACCATTGAGCTCTATAAAAAGTTATTTCGCGTTGAGCCCCAGGTCCTGGCCTATGATATGCACCCCGAGTACCTGGCGACAAAGTATGCCCTGGAGTTAGGGGCAAAGCAGGACCTTGAGCTTGTTCCCGTCCAGCATCATCATGCCCATATCGTGAGCTGCCTGGTGGAGAATGGCGTCGAGGGACCAGCCATCGGTGTTGCCCTCGATGGCACAGGATATGGCAGCGATGACCGCATCTGGGGCGGGGAATTTCTGGTCGCTGACTGGAAGAGTTTTGAGCGGGTGGGACAGTTAGAATATGTGCCCATGCCCGGGGGCGAGGCAGCCATCGCCAAGCCTTATCGCATGGCCTTGGGCTATTTCTGTTCCCTGCTCGGTGAAAGGTCTTTAAGCCCAGGGCTGCCCTTTTTGACTGAGGTCGATGGCCTTGAGATCGACCTGATCAAAAAACAGGTGGAAAAAGGAATCAATTCCCCGTTGACCTCGAGCTGCGGGCGCCTCTTCGACGCCGTATCAGCCATAGCTGGAATAAGGAGCCGTATCGACTATGAAGCTCAGACAGCCATCGAGCTGGAGATGATAGCCCCTGACGATACAGATAAGCCGAATCCGGGTTGCTACCCATTCTCCATCGTTGAGCAGCAGGGAATAAAGGCGATAAAGCTGGGCGAGCTCGTCTCAGCAGTGGTTCAAGATGTTGAGAACATGGTTGCCAAGCCCACGATATCGCTCAAGTTCCACCAAACCATAGCTCAGATCGTTGTCCGTATATGCCAATTGATAGCCAGCGAAACGGGATTGAATCTGGTGGCTTTAAGTGGTGGCGTTTTCCAGAACCGACTGCTGCTCAGGCTGGTGACCAGGGCTCTCAATGAGGCAGGCTTTGATGTCCTCACCCACAGGCTTGTACCCTGTAACGATGGTGGGCTTTCCTTGGGCCAGGCAGTAATCGCCCACTTCGCCACAGGTGGGGTTGAAAAATGATGCGCATAGGTATCCCGAGGGCTTTGCTCTATTACGAATGCTACCCAATGTGGAAGACCTTCTTTGAGGAGTTGGGCGCCGAGGTTGTTGTCTCATCCCCCACTACCAGTGAGATGTTCAATTCGGGTTGCTCCAGATCCATAGCCGATATCTGCCTTCCGGTAAAAGTCTTCTGTGGTCACGTGCTTTCCTTGGTCGATAGATGCGACTATGTCTTCATACCCTCCATTTGCAGCGTAGAGCACAAAGTCTATAGCTGCCCTAAGTTCATCGGCTTACCTGATTTGGTCAGGGCAACTGTCCCGGAATGCCCACCCATCCTCGACCCGGATATCGACGTTAATAAAGGGCTGCGCCAGCTCTATCATGCCATCTATAAACTGGGGCGTCCATTTACCCGCAGCCCACTGAAGGTGAAAAAGACAGCGGAAAAGGCGCTACAGGTTCACCGCGGATATCGAGCACAAATGCAACGCCAAGGACTAACCGCGCCTCAGGCGATAGCAAAGATGTTCCCTCAATCCGAACCAGAGATCGAGGATGATGGCTTTGCCTCTGACATGACCATCGCCCTCGTCGGCCATCCCTACCTTCTCTATGATGAATATATCAATCACAGGCTTATGCTTCGCTTACAGAGGATGGGTGCCAAGGTCCTGTTCCCCGAGATGGTGGCCGAGGAAGAGCTTCGAGCATCTATTTGCCAACTGGTGGAGCGCCCCTACTGGAGCTACGAAGAGGAGGTCATCGGGGCTGGAGGATATTATTTACAAAGTGATGTCGATGGCATCATCTCCGTCGCTGCCTTCGGTTGTGGCCCTGACTCCCTAATGGCGGAGTTCCTCCAGCGCCACGCCCGGCGAATGAACAAACCCTTTCTCAACCTCGTCCTCGACCAACACACAGCAGAGACCGGCCTCGTCACCAGACTGGAAGCCTTTGTCGATATGACAAAGCGGAGAGGGAATACACAGGTCAAGAGTTTCTATCTCAGCAAGCTCGAGGAGGAAGGGCAAGAAGGGCTCAGAGCCTTGGGCATACCAAACATGGCGAATTTAGCGGCTGCATTTCGGGCATCGGCAGATATACTCAATGTCTCCCTGATTGCACCACCGGTTACCTAGCGCACCATTTCCCTGGGCACCAGATACTCGCCTGAATTTGTTTGCCTCCCTTTCAAAGCGATACTGGGCACCTTCATTGAGTCCTTAGAGCAGGGCGCAGACACCCTGTTTATGGTAACCAGCTTTAATGCTTGCCGCATGGGGTACTATGCCAAGGTCCAGGAGCAAATCCTCCGCGACCTGGGCTATAAATTCAAGTTCCTCAAATACAAGAGCTCGGATAAGGGCGTGATCGGCGTTATGAGGGCAATTAAGCGTTTCACCAACGACGCCCCTTGGTCTAAGGTCATCGCCGCCTATCGCCTGGGCACAGGCAAGCTAAAAGCGTTGGACGATCTGGAGCGGAAGGTAGAGAAGACTCGTGCCGTGGAGTTGGAAAAGGGCTTAACCGACCGCATCTTTCGTGAGGCGATTCAGGCAATCGATGCGGTCGCAGATCTTTCCTCACTAAAGCAAGTAGTGAAGGAATACTTCAGCAAGTTAGACCAAATGCCAAAGAACCCCGAGATTGTGCCCCTTAAAGTGGGCATTATCGGTGAGCTCTACGTGGTCATGGAGCCCTTTACCAACATAAACTTGGAGGTTGAGCTGGTGAAGCTGGGGGTCGAGGTGAGGCGGACCAAAACTACCTTCTTCTCAGAGTGGACCAACTTTGGCTCCTATCTCAATGTGCTCGATAACGAGAAGAAGAAGCTACAAAAGTTCGCCGACCCCTACCTTAAGCGAGATGTCGGCGGTCATGGCTTAGAATCAGTGGGCGAAAAAATACGCCTCGCACGCGAATACGATGGGTTAGTTCATCTGGCACCCTTCACCTGCATGCCCGAGGCCATCGCTCAGAACATCATGCTCACCACCAAAGAGGATATCCCGGTGCTTACCATCCTCTGCGATGAGCAACTGGACAAGGCTGGGATGCTGACCAGAGTCGAGGCCTTCGTCGACCTCCTTGAGTGGCGCCGGCGGAGGAAGACCCCCTAAAAGGGAAACATGAGCATAAAAGCCCTCATAGAAGAGATTGTCAATAATCGATGGCTGATATTCGCCCTGCGAGTGGCTCTGGGTGGCATTTTTATTGCAGCAAGTGTCACCAAGCTTTCCCATCAGGCCGAATTCATTAACATTGTCACCAGCTATGGTATCCTGCCAGATAGCTTAGCTCGATTCTACGCCCTGATAGTCCCTTGGGCGGAACTCCTCATCGGATGCTCCTTAGTTCTGGGCTTATTTACCAGATTCGCTGCCGCTCTCAGCATCCCACTAATTGTCAGCTTTATCATAGCCAGTGTCTATAGCCTGTTCCAGCCAGTCGTAGGTGGTTGTGGCTGTTTTGGGGCACTGATTACGTTAAGCCACCCCGTTTCGCTCGCCATCGATGCTGTAATGCTGCTAATAGCTGTGCAACTATTGCTTCATAAGCATGAGGCAGAGTTCTTGAGCATCGGGCCTTTGTTATCCAGGCTTAACCTGGGCTTAGGAAGAAGAAGATTTATATTTGAGAAAGGCAGCAAATTTGCCGTAGTTGCTATCGCCGTGCTTGTTATAGGTATGCCCTTAATTGCAGGCGCACAGAGTTCGAGTGATACAAACCCCGATAATTCGATTGATTCAATGATTGACAGTGCCTTAGCCTCCGGTAAACCCGCTTTTTTGGTCTTCTATGAGGAGTGTCTTCCCTGTCAGGTTAACCAAATCAGGGGTTTAGCGCGGGATTATGGCGACAGGATTGTCTTTATCAATATTAGCAGTGAAGACCGTCAAGCTGTGGCGCAATTCGAGGTGGAAGAATTCCCGACCATGTTTCTAATAACTGGTGAAGACGATGAAGGGGAATATGGGGGATATACTGTCGCCTACCACCGATCTGGTTCTGTGAACGAGACAGAACTGAGGGAAATCTTTGATCAGGTGCTCGCAGAGTCCACTGGAGGTGAACAAAATTCCAACGGTTCAGGCACTGACGATATCACAGAGCCCGATGATGAAGGGGCGCAAAGCTCCATCGCTTTAATGATTGACGATGCCTTAAACTCCGGTAAACCTGCTTTTTTGGTCTTCTATTGGGGATGCCTTCCCTGTCAGGCTGGCACAAAAATTGATCGTTTAGAGCGGGATTATGGGGATAGGATTGTCTTTATACGCGTCAACATTACCCAGGAAGATAATCCTCAAGCGGTGAAGGACGAGTTTGATGTGAATGAATCCCCCACCATGTTGCTAATAACCGGTAAAGACGAAGGGGGATATACTGTTGCCTACCAACGGTCTGGTTCTGTGAACGAGACAGAGCTGAGAGCTGCCTTTGATCAGGCGCTCGCAGAGTCCATAGGGAGTGATTAGAGGGCTTCCACAACCTATAAGGAAACTCAAAGTGTGAGTCGGCCATGTGTCTTGCCATCCCAGCGTTGATAAAGTCGATAAATGGAAAAGAGGCTGAGGCCGAGATTGGCGGCATCGGCCGCCGCGTTAGCCTGTGGCTAACCCCTGAGGCCAAGGTCGGGGATTATGTGCTCATCCACACCGGCTATGCGATAAATGTCCTGGACCAAGAGGAGGCTCTGGAGACGCTTCGACTCCTGGAGGAGTTGAGTGAGGTTTATTGATGAATTCCGCCGCTCTGACTTAGCCCAGAAGCTCATCGCCCGAATCAAGCAAAAAGCCCTCAGCCCTGCCAGATTCATGGAGTTCTGCGGTGGGCATACCGTGGCTATATTCAAATTCGGCATCAGGCAGCTCCTGCCCCCCACCATTGACATGCTCTCCGGTCCCGGCTGCCCCGTCTGCGTTACCGACAACTCAGACCTGGATAAAGCCATTGCCCTGGCTCAGCTCCCCGATGTAATCGCCGCCACTTTTGGCGATATGCTCAAGGTCCCCGGCAGCCACTCCAGCCTGCAGAAGGCTAAAGCCGAGGGCGCCGACGTTCGCATCGTCTACTCCACTATGGACGCCCTCCAGATCGCCAGAGAAAATCCTTCCCAATCGGTGGTCTTCATTGGCATCGGTTTCGAAACTACAGCGCCTACCATTGCCGCCTCCGTCCTTCAGGCAGGGCAAGAGAAGCTTGATAATTACTACGTCCTCTCCTTGCACAAGCTGACGCCTCCTGTGATCAAAGCCCTCCTTGACTCAGGAGAGGTCAAGCTGGATGGCATCGTTTGCCCCGGGCATGTGAGCACCATTATTGGCTCCAGCCCCTGGGAATTCGTCGCCAGGGACTATGGCATTGCCTGCGCCGTCTCCGGATTTGAGCCCATAGATATATTGCTCTCCATTGAGATGTTGGTATCTCAGGTAGAGGACAAAGCCCCGAAGGTAGACATCGCCTATCGGCGAAGCGTGCGCCCTGATGGCAATAGAAGGGCTTTAGAGCTCATGGACACTGTCTTTGAGCCCTGCCCTGCCCGCTGGCGCGGGATGGGGCTCTTGCCTGATAGCGGGCTGAGATTTAGGAAGGAATTCGAGCGCTTCGATGCCGAGCTGGCATTCGATATCGACCCCGGGCCTACCTATGAGCCAAAGGGGTGTATCTGCGGCCACATCCTGAGGGGGGTGAAGACCCCAATGGATTGCGAGCTCTTCGCCAAGCTATGCACCCCGGAGCACCCTGTGGGACCCTGTATGGTCTCCTCTGAGGGAAGCTGCTCCGCTTACTATCTTTATGGAGCCGCTTATGAGCCATAGGATTCTTCTGGCCCACGGCAGCGGCGGCAAGCTTGCCCATGACTTAGTGGAGAAGGGCTTCCTCCCCGCGTTCAGAAATCCCCTTTTAGCTAAACTCGACGACTCAGCTGTCTTCGAATTCAAGGGTCTTCTTGCCTTCACCACCGATAGCTATGTGGTCAATCCCATCTTCTTCCCCGGCGGTGACATTGGGAAGTTAGCAGTTTGCGGCACAGTGAACGATTTAGCTATGGTGGGCGCTATGCCCCTGTATTTGAGCCTCTCCTTCATCATTGAGGAGGGGCTGCTCCAGAGTGACCTGGAAAAAGTGGTGGACTCTGCCCGAAAGGCAGCTGATGAGGCAGGGGTGGAAATCGTCACCGGTGACACCAAGGTGGTAGATAGAGGCAGTGCCGATAAGCTGTTCATCAATACCGCTGGCATCGGCATGATAGCAGAGGGAGTCGATATCTCAGGCTGGAATGCCAAGCCCGGGGATAAGGTGCTCCTGAGCGGAACTATCGGCGACCATGGCATCGCTGTGCTCAGCCAGCGGGAGGGCCTGGCTTTTTCCACCGAGCTCGAAAGCGACTGCGCCCCCCTAAATAGGTTGGTGGCTGAGATGTTAGACGCAAGCCGCCAAATCCACTGCCTGCGAGACCCGACCAGAGGCGGCCTTGCCACCTCCCTCAATGAGCTGGCGAGGCAATCTAAGGTCGGCATCAGAATCGATGAGGACCAAGTCCCAGTGCGGGAAGAGGTATTTGCCGCCTGCGAGATGTTAGGCTTCGACCCTTTATATGTGGCTAATGAGGGGAAGCTGGTAGCAATTGCTGCCGCCGCAGATGCAGAACAGCTCCTTGAGGTTATGCAAAGAAATCACTACGGCAGGGATGCCGCCGTCATCGGCGAGGTCAGAGAAGAGCACCCGGGGCGGGTGGTGCTGAAGACCAAGCTTGGCGCCTCAAGAATAGTCGATATGCTCGTCGGCGATTTACTGCCCCGCATTTGCTAACTGGTCAAGCACCATCTGGATCACTTGGGGGACAACTGCCTCTACTTCAGGAGTTAAGCTTTCGCTGAAGGTGGAGATATTTGCTACCTCTACGGCGAAGATGATGATTTCCTCGGGCAGCGATAAGCCAAGCCTTTTCCCCAGCTCTAAAGCCGAGGCGAAATCGACATCGTGAGGCGAGCGAAGGTGCTGAGAGAGTCTGAAATCCTCCGCTATCAGCCGGTAGACCTGCCCCACCTTTCCGTCCCTGGTCTTGACGGCGTCGATGATTATCGCCCGCTGATAACCGACGAGCACATCCAAAAGACCGAGACCAACGGCATTGGTCTCGGTCACAGTGACCTCAGGGTCTTCGATTTTCCGCTGCAGAATATCAGCAACCCGATTCCCGACACCATCATCGCACAGAATCGGGTTGCCTAAACCTAAAACAAGCGTCTTCAAGATCGGCCTTAAATAATTACGCGGCGACCTTATTCAGCTCGCTTTGGATAATAGCCGCACCTATGACGCCAAGGAAGAAGAGGAGCAAGAAAGCTGTACCAGCGCTCATTCCCTTATTGGTCACCGTCTCAACACCCTCGCCGAACTTCCACTCCCAGTAAATGTTTGCAATAGGCACGATAATCAACCAGGCAGTCGGTATCTGAGCGCCCTTAGCATTCATTTCATTCTTGGTCGTCACATACCACCATATAGCGTAGATACCCAAGGTAATCACCGACAGAATGACAACCATGACAGGACTACGCTTTTGCATAATTAGTACCTCCTTCAAGTCATTCAGTTGTAAGCAAGTATAAAGCAAAACGCGGAAAGTATCAAGACCATCAAAAAGATCGCCGGCTGGGAAAGTAGCCTCTTATGAAAGGTTTCGGCTCAGCCTCTTTAGCTCATTGCCTTGGGGGTCGCGGATAATGACCTCCAGTGGCATCTGCCCAAGCAAGGAATGAGTGGCGCAGGCCATGCACGGGTCATAGGCACGAAACGCCATCTCGACCATGTTCAAAAGCCCTTCGGTGATCACATTGCCCGCCTTGATCAAGCCTTGCGCCGCCTTCTTAATCGACATGCACATGGCAGCGTGGTTATTGCCTGTGGCTACAATCAGGTTCACTTTCTGGATCATGCCTTTCTCATCTGTTTGATAGTGGTGGTAGAGAGTGCCTCTGGGGGCTTCTACTACGCCTATTTCCTCATCAGGGGTCGCCGTGGGGATGGTGCGCACATTGGGGTCGGTGATCTCTGGATCCTGGCAAAGCTCCAGAAGACGCTCGGCAGCATAAAGGAGCTCGATGAGCCGGGCCCAGTGAAAGGCCAGGGTGGCGTGAACCGGCTTGCCGCCCAGCGTTTGATAGAACTTCTCATACGCCTCTTGAGCCAAGGGGGTGGCCATGCCATCAGCG
>JAUWZY010000002.1 GCA_030615045.1 Chloroflexota bacterium | reverse complement strand
GCCAGTGCCACATGCTCGGGCTTAAACTCAGCAACCGGGGCGAACATGTCAACGGCCACGGGTCTACGGGTGATACTGCGAAAGGTGAGCGGGGTGACAAACTCGGTAGCAGCTTCGGTCATGACCACATCAACGCTGATCCCCGCCTGGGTGAGCTTGCTGGCGAGGTCCACGGCCTTATATGCCGCGATGCTGCCTGTGACCCCTAAAACAACCGTTTTGCCGGTAAACATCATTCCTCCTGATTAATGCTTAGTGTTCAACTCATGGATTATCCGTAGCCCCATCAGGGTTAGGTCTGGAGCTACCAACTCGATGACCTTGGTCTCCTTGGCAATGATTTCAGCGAGGCCTCCGGTAGCAATGACCCGAGCCTCCTTGCCCAGCTCTCTCTTAATCTGAGCCACAAGCCCCTCCACAAGTGCCACATAGCCAAAGATGATGCCCGATTGCATCGCGGAGACGGTGTTCTTGCCGATAACGTGCTTGGGGCGAACTAACTCCACTCGAGGCAATTTCGCCGTACTCTGGAACAGGCCCTCAGCAGCAACCAAAATACCCGGGGCAATGGCTCCGCCGAGATAATCACCCTCCTCGGATACTACGTCGAAAGTGGTGCTGGTGCCAAAGTCGATGACGATTAGAGGACCACCATAGAGCTGATGTCCTACTGCCGCATTGATCACCCGGTCGGCGCCCACCTCTTGGGGGTTCTCCATACGGATGCGGACCCCGGTTTTGATTCCCGAGCCAGCTACTACCAAAGGCGAGAGTCCCAGGTAGCGGCGACATAGTTCCTTAAAGGTGACCACTAAAGGGGCACTACACTGCAAATGATCGCCTGCTTGATGTCGGAGGGGGCAAGCCCCTTATGGGGCAGCAGATCAAGCAATATGGCGGCGTATTCATCGGCCAGCTTACGGACATCGGTGGCCAGACGCCAGGTGCCAACAAGCCTCTCCCCGGCAAAGACACCGATAGCGATATTAGTATTCCCGATATCGATGGCGAGCAACATCTTGTACTCTCCGTCGATGATTCTTATCTCTGGTGCAAGCTACGGCCTGCTGAAAACATTTCTTATATTGGGATGCAGGGCGCCGCCGGTTTTTTCAATGGCTTCATATCTTTTCCTATTTAGCGCCTTCTGTCTCTCCTCAAATTCAGCTCTGGAGTAAAGCCTTTCCGGGTGCAGGTAAATATCATCTACACTCCGTATCGCCTTTGGCACCTCAAAGCCTGTGGGCGAATCTATCCAATCTTCAAGGCCTCCTCTTAATAGGGAATCTAGTATACCCATGGTATGTTCTAATCTGATATCTCTATAGTGTTCTCCTTCACTCACTCCCCCCGTATTCAATAGGAAGTAATTTACATGAAGAAGACCTCTCAATATCTCATAAAATCTGTTGGCATACTCTGCTCTGTCGCCGGCGACAAAGGGATCATAGAAAAACTCACTCCTAATCCTGCCCGCCTGGGTTGGGTCCCCCGCTGATGATTCCATCGCCTGCCCTAAAATCATTAACGCTACCGCTTGTTCCAGGTTCAATTTCGATATCGCGGGGACCAATGGCCCTCTGGTGATGAGAATCAGGTTATCAATCCTCTCCACGTCGATATAGGGGCTGGCGTGCATAAAATCTCTTCTCAGTATCACTGCTCTTCCATTTGATGTTCTTTCCAGGTTATAGAAGTCAAAGTCTCCGTCTTCTGTTACATAAACATTTTCACACACTGTTTCCGGTTTTAATAGGCCATAGAATATCTCGACTTGCTCCCCTGGATTTATACCCTCTGTTTTCACAAACACTCCCCCGAGTTCAAAGCCATGGAAAGAGCCATCGGGCATCAGGGCTCCGCCATCGTCTTGAATGAGCCAGGATTGCTCCTTCCCTTTCCTGGCCAGGATCTTACAGGTTGTGGTTGTTTTCCCATTGGCACTTAAGGAGGCAATCAGTGTGCTTACTGCCCTATAGTCTCCGTAGACTGATTGAAGGCAATCCTCTCTACAACCGGCGTGCAGGAAAATACCGCCCCTTCTCGTTTTAGCGGTCCAATCCTCAGCGGCAAAAACCCCCTTTTTATATTCGCCGATGTAATTGCTATTCCTCACTATTTTGATAACCCTGCCATCATCCAGCATAGCCAATCTTATGGTGATATCTTTTTGCGGCAGCGGTTTCGATTTGTTGGCCTCAAAAGCATCATCGCTGAAAAATATAAGTTCATATCTCGGTTGTGTGCTATCTCCTTTTACGGGGGCAAAAAGGTTCTTCCCGCCACAGGCGAGATGGGCGAATCTCTCCGGAGCGATTACCCTCACCACTGTGTCGCTGCTTTCATTGCCCACAATCCTATCAATGGAGATCAATCTCTCTTCAGCCAAAGCGTTTTCACACTGGGTCAATAGCTCTATTTCCTTTCTGCCAAAGGAGTGGTCAACGCTATTTTTGGTGAACGCCGCTGCTCTGGAAGTGGGCTCGCTTTCGGCAACGAAATTGCCATACTTTGTTTTCTTAACCCCGGGCTGTTTTTCCACCAGCGCTCTCAGCACTTCATCGCCAGGATTGACTGCCAACCTGTTTTCCTCGAGCGCTTTCCTTCTGATCCTGTCAGCAGTCTGGGCGAATAACTCTAAGTCGAATTTTGCCATAACAATCTCTTCCTCCACTGCAATTTTACCATAGGTGCGCTGTTGTGTTAAGGGCGGCTGTGGAAGAACATGGCGTCGGCTGCTGAGCAAACAATGCGATATACTTCCTGAAGTGGAAGTCTATGCTCCAAGGCGAGGCGACGGCAGTCTTCATACTCCGGAACTACGGCAACGGGAGAGCCATGAAGGCGCTTGAGCTTCACCGCTGCTTTGCCCAAGCTGGTCTCGATCTCCACCACTTCCCGCTCCGCCTGTCGGCGGCTAACTGGCTGCACCCGAACCCCCAAGGTTGAGGTTTCACGGAGTATAGTCTCAATCAGCGCCGCTTCAGCTTGGGCCGAGGCAAGGACGCAGAGCGTGACCGCAGGTCTGTTCTTCTTCATCTGAATCGGGGTGAACCAAACATCCAAAGCACCTTGGGCGAAAAGGCGTTCCATAACATAGCCATAAAGCTCGGGGTTCATGTCGTCGATGTTGGTTTCCAGAAGCAGGAGCTCAGGAGGAGTGACCTCAGTCGTTTGCCCAAGCCAAAGCCGCAGCAAATGGCGGGCGCCGACGCCATAGCCAATGCGCTCCAAGGTAAATGGCGGACAGTTAAAGGAAGCCAGGGTAGTGATGATGGCGGCGGCGGTCGGGGTTACCAGCTCCCCAGCCTCGGCTTCGGGGCGGACTGGAGCCCGGGACATGGCCAGGAGCTCCAGGGTCGCTGGTGCTGGCAGTGGCAAGTCGCCATGGGTGGTCTCGATGCTGCCATAGCCCAGGGGCAGGACTGAGGCGAAAACTGCTTCCACCCCCAGGAGATGGAATCCGAGCACCACCCCCATGATGTCGACGATGGCATCAACAGCGCCCACCTCATGGAAGTGCACTTCTTCCACTGTGATACCATGCACCTTAGCTTCAGCCTCGGCGAGCCGGCTGAAGATGCGAGCCCCTTGTCCTTTGACTGGCTGTGGGAGGTCGCTGGCAGCGATGATATCCAGGATCCGGCTCAGGGTGCGGTGCCCCGCTTCCTGTGCCTCATCGAGGGCCACCGTGACTTTGGTGCCAGTTAAAGGGCCACACTGCGCCTTTTCAGCCCTGAGCTCGTAGCCAGTTAAGGGCAGCTTGGAGAGTTCTGAGGTGAGTTCACTGAGGGGCAAGCCGATATCTATTACAGCCCCGAGGAGCATATCACCACCTGCCCCGGCAAAGCAATCGAGATAAGCGATGTTCAAAACCGACCCCCTACTCCCTGACCACCAGCTTTATTTTATGCCTGCGCCATAGATCAGCCTTGAGCTCCCAATCGGACCAGTGCTTATGTGGCTCCCTCTTCTCCATGCTCAGCACGAAGGTGATGACAGCGGGATAACACCAGGAGTAAATCAGCGCCTGTCCAACGGCGGAGCTTACCTTCGGCCCCAGCTCTTCTCTCTGTTTGACAAGCTGCAAGATAAAAGCGACCACCGGGAACTCACCAACTTTGATAGCCATGTCGGGACAAAAATCGGTTCCGAAGATAGCAACCGGCAGCAATGCCTCGTCTCCCCAGTCCTGGATGCAGTAAGGGAGGGCTGAGGAGGCAAGCTTCTCTTCGGCGAACCTCCTGACCACCTGAGTCACATCAGCTCTGAACCTGGCCTCACCATCGTATTGGGGCAGAAGAGGGACGGAAAGAAGCTCTGCCGAGAGCCGTTCTACAAACTCGGTGATGCCAAAGTATTGAGGCTCTCCAGCCATGAGCAGCTCCCTCAGCCCTGGTTGATCAAGGCGGCGATATAGCCAGCGCCGAAGCCATTGTCGATATTGACCACAGCTACCCCAGGAGAGCAGGTATTGAGCATGGCAAGCAGAGGAGCCAGCCCGCTGAAGCTGGCCCCGTAGCCGGTGCTGGTGGGGACAGCGATAACAGGCACCGCGATCAGGCCACTGACGATGCTGGGCAGCGCCCCTTCCATGCCAGCAACTGCTACTACTACCTTGGCCTGGCGCAGCCGAGGCAGCTGATCCAGTAAACGGTGCACCCCCGATATGCCAACATCGTAAGCTCGGTCGACCTCGTTGCCCATGAGCTCTGCGGTGATTGCTGCCTCCTCAGCCACCGGCAAATCAGCAGTGCCCCCGCTGAGCACCATAACTCCAGGGCGACGTGGGGCATCCTTTGCTCGATCGATGCTGATAGCGCGGGCAATGGGCTGGTAGCTGGCTTGTGGCACTCGCTCTCGGACCAGGGCAAAGCACTCGGGATCAACCCGGGTCACCAGTATCTTGTCGGCATTAGCTGCCAGTTGCTCCACAATAGCAGCTATTTGCGCTGCCGTTTTCCCTTGCCCTAAAACAACTTCGGGGAAGCCACGGCGTAGTGCGCGGTGATGATCTATCTTGGCAAAGCCCAGATCTTGGTACGGCAGGAGGCGCAGTTGTGCCACCGCCTGTTCGATGGCGACCTCTCCTGATTTCACCCGCTGCAAAAGCTGGGACAGATGCTCCTCGTCGATGCTTACCTCCTGGAATCAAACAGCTAAATAGACTGAGGAGGAAGACAGCCCTCGGCATCCACATGCCCGGCGAGGTAATTTCTGTGATCGGCGAGCATCTTCCCCGTCTTGCTCAGCCTCTTGATGTGGGATAAGGAGAGCTGCCCGCTCCGAAGTCGGCCTAATGCCCTGGCAATGCTAGCGCGACCGCCGATCGAGCGCTCGAAAACGCTGCCATAGAGTTTGCTGAATTCCTTGTAGAAATCGGGGAGCGGGAGTTTAGTCGGCAAAACAGCATGGAAACCATCGAAGAGCTCGTGCTTTTTGGTCACAATCCTTTCCTTCATCTGGGCGAAGAGTTCGGTTCCGGGAAGCGGGGTGAGCACAGTGAACTGAGTGGTCTTGAGCTGGAGCCTTTCCACATAGCGGCGCAATCTGGCGAATCCCTCTCGAGTCTCATCGGGGTCGATGATAAAAGCGGCCACTACACTCAATCCATGGGACTTCAGGATCTCCAGGGCTTTCTCGTTGTTTTCCACCGTATTCTGCTTATTGACCGATTTGAGCCCTTCTTCATCGATCTTCTCAAAGCCAATGAAGACGCCGCCAAGCCCGACCTCTTTCCACGTAGCAATAAGCTCAGGGTGCTTGACAATGATGTCACTTCGAGATTGAACATAATAACGCTTTTTAATCTTATTATCCTTGATCAGGGCTGCCATTTCTTGGGCACGAGGGACATGGATGAAGAAATTATCGTCCGAGAAAAAGATCACCTTTTCCTCGATCTTGGTCAGCTCCTCGACCAGTCTTTGCGCGCTCTTGAACCTGACCTTGTCCTGAAAGAACTTATGCACCGAGCAGAAGTTGCAGCGATAGGGGCAGCCTCTGGTGGTCTCAACCAGGGCCGCGGGACGCTCAAGGCCGATGAAATATTCCTTCCGGAAGGGTTTAGATAGGTGGCGTGCCGGCAGCGGGAGCTCATCCAGATTCTTGATCAGGCTTCGCGGCCTGGTGAATAATTGTTCCCCTCCCCGGTTCAGCGCCAGGCCGGGAACGGACTCCAGATCGCCATTCCGACTGAGACAGGATACCAGCTCTGAGAATGTTATCTCCCCCTCTCCGATGACAATGGCATCGATGAACTCAGTGCAAAAATCCTCAGGGCTTAGTGAGGCGTGATGTCCGCCGATGACCACCGCCGGTCTACTTTTGCTCCGCTTAGCAAACTCAGCAATGCTCAGTGCCTTATTGACATGTGCAGTGAAGGAACAGGAGATGCCACAAATATCGGGCTCGAAGGAGGAAAGGGTTTGCGCCAGATCGTCGAAGTTGAACAGGTCCAGCAACTTTATCTCATGCTCGTTCTCTAAAAGGGCAGCGATATACTCCAGCCCCAGTGGCTCATAGCACATGACGGCACCAAAGTCCATGACCCCTGCTGATCTGGGTTGGATAAGAAGGATCTTCATTTAACACCTCCGTTTATAGCTCGCTGACTGATGTGGGTTCCTCCATGGAAGAGATGAATGGAAACTGGTTTGTCCGGCCCAGGCGCTCCAGATGGGCCAAAGCCTTCTTGGTATCGCTGGCTACCCGAGCCCGATCAGAGTTCCGCAACCGATTCTTAAACAGCCAATAGGTGAACTCTTGAAGTTCGGAAAGGGTGATGCTGCTTTGCTGGCGATAGCCTTTCTCCTGGCGAAAGCAATTAAGCATGGTCTGTTGGTCGGCACCATAAATTCGCTGATAGCTATCCCGAGGGTGGTTCTGATAAACGTGAGCGCGCTGCTCCTTATCGATCTCTTCCTCCACGGCGAGGAGGAGCGCCCGCTCCACGATAACCCCGTAGAGGTAATTGAGGTAAGCGCGATATTTGGCGCTGCCGATGAGCGTTTCAAACTCCTCTGCTGTGAGCTCGATAGGTGGCTTGCCCCGGAGAAGAAGGTTTGACATCTCATCTTCAGGAAGGTATCCATTGGCCTCTTGGCAGAGGCGCTCGGCGAGGAGGAGCCAGTCGAAGGCCTGTCCCTCGATGAGATAGCAGTAATGACGCCCATTATGCGTTTCCTCACGGGAGGACCAGCGCCCAATAGCTTCGAGCAGAGCGATATACCAGTGCTTGCCCGCGGCCATAGCCTGCTTAAAATGCTCAATAGCCTCCCTATCGCCGCCTATGGCCGGGAGGGAATGAGAGGTTTGCCGCCCTTTTTCCTCTTTCATCAGCTTGATTTTAGCCAAGCCTCCACTGGCTTGGTGTTCAATATATCCTCCGCTCGGCACCAGCCCCGCCGGGCAATGCCAACGCCAAAGCGCATCAGATCCAGCTGGGCTATGCTATGGGCATCGGTGCCGATGATGAGCTTAACTCCCAGCTCTCTGGCCCGCAGCACGTGAATATCCCTGAGGTCCAGTCGTTCAGGCATGGCATTGATCTCCAACGCCGTATCTGTGCGCAGCGCTGCCCGGAATACCTCCTCCAGGTCGATGCTCACCGGCTCCCGCTCCCCTAAAATCCGGCACGTGGGGTGCGCCAGGACATCGACATGCGGGTTTTCCATTGCTTTAATTACCCTGCGGGTCATCTTCTCCTCATCTTGTCCCATGGCGGAGTGAACAGCCGCGATCACGAGGTCAAGCTCAGCCAAGACATCATCGGACAAGTCCAAAGAGCCATCAGCTCGAATATCGACCTCGATCCCGGAAAGCACCCTGATGCCATCCAGGCTTTGATTCAGCCTTTTTATCTCGGCAATTTGCCTCCTCAGCCGCTCCTCATTTAGCCCGTGGGCAATGCCTCTGCCCGCGGAATGTTCCGTGATCGCTATATACTGATAATCCCGCTCCTTGGCTGCCAGGGCTATAGCTTCGATGGAGTCATGCCCATCGCTCCAGTCGGTGTGGATATGGATGTCGCTTTTGATATCGGAGAGCTAAATCAACCTGGGGAGTGTCCTCTGCTCTGCCCTTTTTATCTCATCTTGTCCCTCCCTGAGCTCGGGAGGGATAAAATCAAGCCCAAGCCTTCCATAATAGCCCTCTTCGCTGGCAAACTTCTCCGTCTTCTCTGTCTTCAGGGTGGTGATGCCATATTCGCTGATCTTGAGCCCGCTGCGCACCGCCCGCTCCCTGAGGGCGATGTTGTGGTCCTTGCTGCCGGTGAAATACTGGAGCAGCGAGCCGAAGCAGTCTTCTTCCACCATGCGCAAATCGACCTGGAGCCCATCGCCGACGATGACGCTGGCCTTAGTCGTCCCCTGAACCAGCACCTCCTCCACTTGAGGCAGCTCGGCGAAGGCTTGAAGCACTCGCTCCGGGGCTGAGGCTGTGCCCATGATGTCGATGTCGCCGATGGTCTCCTTAAAGCGGCGCAGGCTCCCCGCCGGGACCAGATCATGTACCCCGGGGCGACTGTCGAGCGCAGCCACGATCTCCTCCACCATGGGCAGGGCTTGCCCTAAGGGGACCCTCTGGTCTTTGCGCCGCATTGCCTGGATGCGGCGCAGGATGTTAGCCGCTGTCTTATCTCCGAGGCGATATAGGGCAGCCACCTTCCCATTTGAAGCCGCTTTCTCCAGCTCGTCGATGGTGGAGATGTCCAGCTCCTTGGACAGCCTGAGCGCCGTCTTGGGCCCGATGCCGGGGATGTCCATAAGCAGGCTGATGCCTTCGGGGAACTCGGCGCGAAGCCCCTCATAATAGCCGAGGCGCCCCGTGGTCACAAGCTCGGTGATCTTCTTTTCGATGGCCTCGCCAATGCCGGGAACCTCCCGCAGCTTCCCCTGCGCCATTAGCTGCTCTACTTCCACGGGCAGATTCTCAATAGTTCGGGCTGCCTTCTGATAAGCCCTGATCTTAAAGGCATTTTCCTCCTTGAGCTCAAGGAGGTCTGCGATGTCCTGGAATACCTTGGCCACGGCTGCGTTTTTCATGGCAAAAATCCCGCACTTTGCCTCAGTGCTTAATAACTTCAACAATCACATTGGGGTGTTTAGAGAAACTGCCCTTAAACATATCCTCGTCTCTTATTACACCAATATCATACACTATAAAAATCAAGTTGCTGTATTTGGTGCTATAGGCCAAAATGTCGTCGTTTATTTCACCGATTATGACCTTTTCCTTTTTCTCGCTGTTGCAAAGCTTAACTTCCACAATCGCGCTTATTGATGGAAAGGTGAAGTCAGGAACATATGTCTTGGATGAATATTCTATATGCTCTTTTTCTCGATGAAAGTCGAATTCCTTTACATCAAATATCGTTTCAAGCGAATTTTGTATCAATTTTTCATTATTTGGTGTGTCTCTAATAGACTTCCGCAACTGACCTTGAATTGTTGTGAGGACATGTATAATTAAATTCGACTCTTTAGCAGGGTCTCCTACTTCATACACATTTTTGATGCCTTTTCTCTTTATCACATCGATTGCCGCTTGAAGACATCCCCGCGCTATCTCCAAATCCTCCAGGTAACCTTCGTGCTTTAGTTCATCAATCTCCCATGGGTAGATTATCTCCCGTTTAATGGTGTAGGTCAACCTTTGGAAGTTTCTATATATCCCCGAATCTGGACCAAATATGTCGTAAAGCAGATACGAGGTATTCACTATCCACCTGACATGTCTCTCTGTATGCGACTTCGGTTGCTTTTCAAGCTCGTAAGTCTCCTGTATTGCTGCAGCAAGTTGCTCTAATGCTTCCTCTTCCGTCATCACCACGCCCTTGCTTGACATATTCCCGTGCCTTCAATAGGCTATTTTTTCCTGCTGCAGCAGTGCTTGTATTTCTTGCCTGAGCCACAGGGGCAGGGGTCATTGCGCCCTACTTTCTTCTTCCCCGATACCGCCGCCGGCACTTTCCCTCCTCCGGAGGGGACTTGCTGCTCCTTCGCTGGCGCTTGCTGCTTAACGATGCCGACATGATATACAGTATGGACAATATCATGCTCGATACTCCGTTGCAAGTCCTGGAACATGTCATGGGCTAATCTCTTATAGGACACCAGGGGGTCTCTTTGCCCCATAGCCTCCAGTCCAATCCCATGGCGCATGTCCTCCATAGCTGTGAGATGCTCTATCCAGCGGCTGTCGATGGAGCGCAGCATCACCAGTCTCTCCAGAACCCTCATGTTCTCCGGGCCAAGCTCTCGCTCTCGCTCCTCATAGCGGGAGAGGGCATAGTCTAATAGCTGGTCTTCGATTTCCTCTTCGTCCATTTGAGCTAAGGCCCGCGCATTTAAGCTCGGAGGCAAGGGCACGATGGCATTCATGGCAGCGAGCAAACCATCGAGGTCCATTTCCCTATCATTGCCCAGGTGGGTATCAAAGACATGTTCGATCTCCTTGGTCACCATTTCCAGGATATTGCTCTTGAGGTCGGCGCCGCTCAGAAGCTGCTCCCTCTGGGAGTAGATCATCTCGCGGTGCTTATTGAGCACATCATCGTAGTCCAATAAGTGCTTGCGGACATCGAAATGATAGGCCTCGACCTTCATCTGGGTGTTCTTTATCGCTTTAGCGATCAGGGAATGCTCGATAGGGGTATCCTCATCGAACTTAGCCCAATCCATGATCCTCTTAATCTGGTCGCCGCCAAAGCGGCGCATGATGTCATCATCCAGAGAGACGTAGAACCTTGAGCTTCCGGGGTCTCCCTGGCGTCCGGCACGATCTCGAAGCTGATTATCGATGCGCCTGGCCTCATGGCGCTCGGTGCCGATGACATGAAGTCCATTGAGATCGATCACCTTATTGTGCTCTTCCTGCCACTCCTCAGGGTCCCTTTCCTGCGGTTTTCCGCCCAGAATGATATCCACACCACGCCCGGCCATGTTGGTGGCGATGGTCACCCCCTCAAGCTTTCCCGCCTGAGCGATGATGCCCGCCTCCTTTTCATGGTGCTTGGCATTTAACACCTGGTGTGGAATCCCTTTTCGCCGCAGTATCTCGCTTAGCTCCTCCGATTTCTCGATGGAGACTGTGCCCACCAGGACAGGGTGCCCCTGGCGGTGGAGCTCTTCAATCTCCCGGACTACAGTGCGGAATTTAGCCTCTTCAGTTTTATATATCTGGTCCGGATATTCATGGCGGATCAGCGGCTTATTGGGGGGCATGACCATCACATCGAGCTTATAGATCTTGTAAAATTCCTCAGCTTCGGTGGCTGCGGTTCCCGTCATCCCAGCCAGCTTGTCATATATGCGGAAGTAGTTCTGGAAGGTGATGGTGGCTAAGGTGACGCTCTCCCGCTGAATTTTAACCCCTTCCTTGGCCTCGATGGCTTGATGCAATCCCTCGGAATATCTGCGGCCAAACATCAGCCTTCCGGTGAACTCATCGACAATGATCACCTCACCGTCTTTGACCATATAATCACGGTCTCTGTGATAGAGGATATAGGCTCTTAGGGCATTCTCGATATGATGAATTACACTGTGATGGCTTGGGTCGTAAAGATTGGGCAGCCCCAGCCAGCGCTCTAAGTTGGCAATGCCGGAATCAGTCAGGCTCACCGTCCGCCACCTCTCCTCCACAGTATAGTCCTGGTTGGGCCGCAATCTGGGAATCAGCTTGGCAAAGGTATAATACATCTTTGTTGATTCCTCTGCCGGGCCGCTGATGATGAGCGGAGTTCGCGCTTCATCGATGAGGATATTATCGACCTCATCGACAATGGCATAATGGAGCTTGCGCTGCACACGTTGGGACAGGTCGCTGACCATGTTATCGCGGAGATGATCAAAGCCAAATTCGTTGTTGGTGCCATAGGTGACATCGGCGTGATAAGCCTCTCGCCTTGGCACCGGACGTAGATGTCTCCAGTTGGGGTCTCCGGAATCATACTCCGGGTCGAAGATGAAGGCAGCTTCGTGTTGAATGTAGCCCACGCTAACCCCTAAGGAGTGATAAATAGGCCCCATCCAGTGGGTGTCCCGCTTGGCCAGGTAATCGTTCACCGTGACCACGTGCACGCCCTCTCCGGTTAAGGAGTTGAGGCAGACGGGGAGGGTGGCCACCAGGGTTTTCCCCTCACCGGTGGCCATCTCGGCGATCTTCCCCTGATGGAGCACCATGCCACCCATAAGCTGGACATCGAAATGGCGCTCGCCGATGTTGCGTCTCGCTGCCTCGCGGACGGCAGCGAAGGTCTCGGGGAGGAGTTCATCCAAGGATTCCTCAGCATCATAGCGAGCCTTGAACTCGGTGATCTTATCTTTGAGCTCTTGGTCGCTGAGCCTTGTAAACTCAGGCTCCAGGGCATTTATCTCATCGACCTTAGGCCTGAGCTTCTTAAGCTCCCGCTCATTGGAATCGCTGAAAATCTTAAACATGATTTGCCCCTTACTGGAACATGGCCCCTACGGAGAAGCCGTTATGAATGCGATAGATGGCCTCGCCAATCAAGGGGGCTATGGAAAGCACGGTGACCTTGCCGGTTCTCTTTTCTTCAGACACGGGGACGGTATCGGCGACCACCAATTCCCGTATCGGGCTTTGGGCGATGCGGCTTACCGAAGAGCCGGTGAGGATGGGGTGGGGGCAGCAGGCATAAATCTCTGCGGCTCCGTATTCCGCCAAGGTGAAGGATGCTACTGTGAGCGACTCCGCGGTATCGACTTCATCATCTATGAGCAGGGCCCGCATCCCCTGAACCTCCCCGATCACGCTCAGAGTCTCAACCTTTTCGATATTGCCCAAGCGCCTTTTTTCGATGATGGCTAACGGGGCATCAAGCTTAGTCGCCAGGTCCCGAGCTCGCTTGGTGATGCCGAGGTCTGCGGCGACCACCACCAAATCCGGATATGTCTTTTCCTCGAAATAGCGGCTCAGGATAGGGAACGCAGTCAGTTCGTCA
Organism: Chloroflexota bacterium; assembly: GCA_030615045.1. Lineage (GTDB taxonomy): Bacteria > Chloroflexota > Dehalococcoidia > SZUA-161 > JAUWZY01 > JAUWZY01. The sequence goes on along the minus strand of JAUWZY010000002.1, from coordinate 10,747 downwards.
ACCGGGATGTTGAAAAAGCCCTGAATCTGTCCGGCATGGAGGTCTACGGTGAGCACACGATTGGCCCCGGCCACGGTAATCAAGTCTGCCACTAATCGTGCCGTTATCGGCACCCGAGGCTGGTCTTTCTTATCGGTGCGACTATAGCCATAGTAGGGGATTGCGGCGGTGATCCGCTCCGCAGAGGCTCGCTTCATGGCATCGATCATGATCAGAAGCTCCATAAGGCTCTTGTTGACCGGTGAGCAGATAGGCTGAACGACGAAAACGTCACATCCGCGCACATTTTCCAGAATGCGGACAAAGATGTTCTCATTGCTGAACTCGAAGACCTCAGCCTGACCTAACGGTATGTGGAGATAGTGGCAGATGGCAGCGGCCAAGTTGGGGTGAGCATTCCCGGTGAAAACCTTTAGCTCCTGAGCCACTTCTTCCCCCCTTGCTATTTATCACGGCTTTTCTCAATAAAAGACTATAACACAAAATAGACTGGGGGGCAATTTTAGTGCTTCAGCTCCCGGATTATCTTATTTATCACCGGGGTGATGTCTCTTGCGGTATTGACGGCGAAGTGACGGCGGCGGATTTGCTGCACCTTGGGCTTCATCCGCTGATAAATTGTCCAGCCAGCATCAGACCTATCTTGGGTATCAATGCCGCCCTCTGCCCGCCTCTGGAGTCGCTCCCGAACCAGCTCGGCAGGGGCTTCTACCCGGACGATGATAAGCTTGAGCCCGAGGCGGTTGGCGATACGGTAGAGATGCTCACGGTGATACTCGACCAGGTTGGTCGCGTCCAAAAGCACCGGCATGCCCTTGCTCAGGAACTCTTCAGTGAGGAGATGAAGTGCTTGAAACAGGCGCTGGCTTTCTCGGGCATCATAGCTGGGCACGGGGAATAGGACTTTGCGCAGGGCATCGCTCTCCACAATAATGCAGGGCCATCTCTCCGCCAGACTGCGGCTGAAGTAGGACTTGCCAGTGCCGGGAAGCCCGCTAATGACAATTAAAAAGGGTCGAGCTATAGGTTCGGGAAGCTCATTTAATGCTTCCTTTAGTTTTTGCACATCGGCTAAGAGCAGCCCCTTGTTCATTCAAGCCGGTTAACGATAACTTCGATCGTAAAGCAGCCGATTCAGGAGAATGCTTTTCTTATCCCCATCCGATTTGAGGTCTTCGCTGAGACCTGCGGTCAGCCTTTTTATCACTATCAGGACAAACATGCTCAGGAAGACCCAGGTCAGGATCATATCTTGGGAATGGAAGAGCCAGGAGAGGATAGGTAGGATAGCAAAGCCGATAATCATCCCTAAGGGCATGACCACACTTTGGCCGCTGAATCTGAAGCGCTCCCCTAACGAGGCATTTGGCTTCCGTAGTGAGAGAGCCGCTCGGGTCAACCCGCCGGCACCTATGGGGATTAAGAACAATCCCAGTGCCAGCGGTGCATGCACTCCAAGTAGCAGCCCTCCGGCGGTGCCGGTGCCAGTGCTATTGCCCTTTTCCCCTTCGAAGCGGAGAAAGACGGGCCACATCATGCCGATTAAAACGGCGAGCGCAGACAGGGAAGCAACGGTGACCCCGAGGTCGAGCCACAGTAGGGCGACTAAGGGCAGCAGAGCCCCTTTGCCAATATCCCATATAATCCCTGTAGCTCCCTCTACATACCCCACCTTCCGCCACAGCCCCAGATGCATGTCCTCACCACGGAGGTCAAAGCCCTTGAGCCGGCCTATGATGTAAAGCACAGGGAGAGAACCTAATAAATAGGCCCCCAGAATATAGCCAATTTCAGCCCACATGCTCTCTTCGCTCCGTTAACTATAGCCGATTTTGTCAACAGAGGCAAATGGGCATTAGTCCTCGCGATAGAAGGCAATGCCCAGGGTTCCCGGTCCGGTGTGGACTCCCATTGTGGGGGTGAAATCGGTGATAAAAAGCTCAACGCAATCGAATTGGGCTAAAATCTGGTCCTTGAGCCTTTGTGCCTCTTCCAGAACATCAGAATGGAACACGATGACATGCACTGGCTTTTGCTCCACCTCTTCCCGCATAATCTCCAGCAGCCGCTTCACTGCCTTGGGTTTAGTGCGAGCCCTCTCCCGGAGCCTGATCTCGCCGCCTCTGATGCCCAAGATGGGCTTGATGCTGAGGATGGAGACGACCCAGGCGGCAGTCCTGGGGACGCGCCCCCCTTTGGCCAGATAATAGAGGGTATCCATCGCCGCCACCACATCGACCTTGGTCATCACCCTTTGTGCCACTTCGAGTGCTTGGGGGAGGTCTGCCCCCGAGCTGGCAGCTTGCGCCGCGGCCAAGGTGACAAGACCCTGTCCTCCAGCGGCGGTCTGGCAGTCGAGCAGCTCGATGACAATACCGGGGAGCTCCTCTTTGACCATCTCCCTCGCCTGCTGCGCCGAATCAAATCCCATGCTGACCTGCTGCGGCATGGTGATGCAGAGGATACTGTCACTATGCTGGCTCAGCTGGCGATAGGCTTCAAGATAGGCTCCTGGTGGTGGGGAGGAGGTGGTGGGGAGTTTCTTTGCCTTGCGCAACAGCCTATAGACCTCGCTCGGGGTGATGTCGATTCCATCGCGGTAGCTCTCGTCCCCGAAGTTGATGGTTATGGGGATGATATAGATGCCATATTTCTCCGCCAGCTCCTTGGGCAGGCAAGCAATGCTATCGGTGACTACGCCAACTCGGTTCATGAGAAAAGGCTTCGTTCCCCGAATCAAGCCTCGGTGTAAAAAGCAAGGGCTAAAACGCCGGCACCAGCGGCATAGCCCATTATCGGAGTGAACTCGGTAAGCCAAATCTCGGCGCAATCGAACTCGGACAAGACCCGCTCCTTGAGCTTTTCCGCTTCCTCCGGCACGCTGCCGTGCATTACCGCCACGTGCAGCGGATTTGTGCCCGCCTTTTTCCTCATCATTCTCAGGAGGCGCTCCAGCCCCTTGTTTCTTGTTCGAGTGACGCCGGCAAAATGTACCACACCACTGGATATGGCGAATATTGGCTTGATATTGAGCACAGAGCCTATTAGTGCCGCCATCTTCGGGATGCGCCCTGTGCGGTGGATATAGCGAATAGTGTCCAAAAGACCAAAGACAATGACCCGCTCCCTCACCCGCTCCGCAGCATTGATGACCTCGGCCAGGCTCTTGTCCCCTGCTGCTGCCCGAGCCGCCGCCAGGACAACAAACCCCTGCCCCGCGGCGCCAGTCTGGGAATCTAATACCTCGATTCTGGCCCCAATATGTTCTTGTTCGGCCAATCCTTTTGCCACTTGAGCCGCATCATAAAGCGTGCTCAGCTTAGAGGAGATGGCAATGCAAAGAATGCTTTCCGCTTGTCCACTTAGCTCACGGTAAACCTCGAGAAACTCTCCGGGGGACGGTGGTGAAGTGGTAAAAAGCACGGGTGCCTTTTCCAGCATCCGGTAAACCTCAGCTGGGCTTATATCTATCCCATCCCGGTACACCTTACCGTCGAAAAGCACATTCATTGGCACTACTCGAATCCGGTACTGGTCTACCAGCTCCGTGGGCAGGCAAGCTATACTGTCGGTGACAACGGCAACCTTATTCACTAACCTCCTAAGCCAAACAAAAGCGGCTGCGCCCGTTCTATCTTAACTGAGCGCTCCGCTTCAGGTGATGCGCCCAGCCATTTTATATTGCACCACCCCGGCTGTTGCCAGCCCAAGCCCCAAGACGAGGATGCCAATCCCGGCATACTGGGTAGTGATGGCCCGACCCAGGTTGCTTAAGCAAAGCCCCGCCCCGAGCACCTTTGCTGAAGTGATATCCCACATTACGGTACCAGGCTCGTAACCGGGAGTCCCCAGTTTCGCCTCTTCTGCTTCTCTGAATGCCTTTAGGTCGCCTATATTTGTAGGCCAAGGTGTTGGAAGCTTAGCCTCGAGCTTCGCCACTGTTTCATTGTGGATGCTGCTTGCAGCTACAATCAGCACTGCGCCGAAGACGAGCCCGGTTACCCCAAGAATGAGCATGATTATAGCACTCACACGTACCAATCGTTGCATTTCTCACCCCCTTTCATCATAGCTTAGCAAAGCTATATTGGCCTGGCGCAGCCGTTTTTGCCCCTAATCAGCTTCTCGGTCCTTTTCCGGTAGCAATTGCTCCCAGGCATCATTTCGCCACTGCCCACGCCCGATCTTACGCTCCAGCAACTTAGGGAGCAGAAGCGAGCTGGTCAGCAACAGAGATAAAACGAGGAAAGCCCCGGTCGCCGGCAAGATGACGATGAGCATTATCAGGGTTGCCGCCAGCAGAAGTCCGGCTTTAAACAGGCGGCTTCTGAGCCGGATAAAGGCCGCAGTGACTAGGCCTAAGGTCAGGAAGGTGAGCGCTAATTGGGGGCTGATATTATGAAAACCCTGTTCGTTATAAACCAGCCCTTCCTGCTCCAGGGTCAAAAGCCAGCCGATAGCTACCGGAAGCGGCAACATCATCAATGAAGCCAAAAGCCAGTCACGGCGAACAACGCGGAACACGATAGAGGCCAAAAGCCACAGGGCAAAAGGGATATAAGTCAAAAGCAGAAGCCAGAGCCAAAAATTGGGCACGACCTGCCATAAGAGAAGGGCCAAAACCAGCATCATGGCTAAGCAGTAGCCGAGCCAAGGGTAGAGCCAAGCTGGCTTGCCCCGCCGCCATTCATAGATGGTGACCAACATCATGGAAACCAAAATGACCACCATCCAGTGCCATCCCCGCCAGAGCTGGAGGATAAAGGTCAGCGCGATCAGTAGGTGGGGTAATGCGGCAAGGAACGCCTGAAGCAATGTCCCCTTGCTATAAACCTGGTGAAACTCTCGGGCCAAAGTCTGCGTCGAACCGAAGCGCTCGGTGGCCATCCTCGCCGCCGCCTCTCTGGGCAATCCAGTTTGGCGCAGCTCGTCGGTCTCCTCCTCCAAGTGGGTATAGAGCTCACGCAGGATATCCCTTTCCGACTTCGGATCGAGCCTGAGGCGGGATCCCATATTGTTTAGATAGTGCCTTATCTCCAATGCCATTATTCGCTTTCGTTACGGACTGATGGGCTCAATGATCATATTCACCGCGGCGGCGAAGCGCTGCCACTCCGCTGCTTTCTCGACCAAGACCTGGTGCCCCTTTTGCGTAAGGTAATAATATCTGCGCTCCTGCCCGCCAAGGGAGTGCTCCCACTTCCCCTGGATAAGCCCCTCCTTCTCCAGTCGATGTAAAGCGGGATAAAGCGTTCCCTCGCCAAAGTGGAAATAGCCTCCACTCCTGTGCTCCATCTCCTTGATCAACTGATAGCCATACATCGGCTTGTTTTCGATAAGGGATAGCAGCAAGGAATCAGTGCTACCCTTGAGGAGCTCACGCTCATATCCCATGTTGATACCTCGTATTACGAGGTATAATAAGACAATATTCATCCCCTGTCAAGGTCTTTGCCCAAATCAAAAGGCAATCCGATTTACAGCAATGCCTGACCTGTGTTATAATTTTAATCTTGAGGTAACAAATTGGAGAAGGGTAAAAAAGAGGCCATTATCCAAGAATTTAGAGTCCATGACGGGGATACCGGCTCCCCTGAGGTCCAGATTGCTATCATTACCAAGAGGATCGAGAGATTAACTGAGCACCTCAAGGAGCACAAACACGATTACCACACGCAGCGGGGCCTTATGAAGTTGGTGGGGCAAAGAAGGAGGCTGCTCCGCTACCTCAGCGAAAACGATGCGGAGAGCTATCGCTCACTGATAGCAAAGCTCGGGCTGCGAAGATAACAGGAGGTTTCAGATAATGCCACAGAGTTTTCAAACTGAGATCGGGGGCCGAACCCTCGTCATCGAGACCGGGGAGCTTGCTGGGCAAGCAGGTGGAGCAGTCACTGTGCAGTATGGTGATACCATGGTTTTGGTCACTGCCTGCATGAGCGCTGCGCCTAGGGAAGGGGTTGACTTCCTGCCTTTAACCGTGGACTACGAGGAGAGGCTTTACGCCGCAGGGAAAATCCCCGGCGGTTTCTTCAAGAGGGAGGGGCGCCCGAGCCAGGATGCGGTGTTGACCAGTAGGCTTACCGATAGACCTCTCCGTCCCCTATTTCCCCATGGCTTCCGTAACGAGGTTCAAGTTGTGGTCGCCGTCCTCTCCACGGACCAGGAAAACGTTCCTGACATGCTGTCTATAATCGGTGCCTCGGCCGCCCTGGGCATCTCAGACATCCCCTTTGGGGGACCGATTAGCGCCGTGCGCATCGGCTATATCGATGGTGAGTTGGTCCTCAACCCCACATTCACTCAGCTCCTCGAGAGCAAGCTCGATTTAGTGGTCGCCGGGACCGAGGAGATGGTGATCATGCTGGAGGCCGGGGCCAACGAGGTCTCAGAAGACATCGTGCTCCAGGCTATCAAATTGGGACAGGAGAGCAATCGGGAGGTTATCAAACTCCAAAAGGAGCTGATCCAAAACTGGGGCAAGCCCAAGATGGAGTTTGAGCCCAAGGAGCCCAACCCTGAGCTTCAAGCCAAGGTCTCCGCCATTATCCGAGATAGATTGTCCCAGGGGACTTATTGGCAGAACAGGTCAGAGCGAGAGGCCAATTTGATAAGCCTGAGGGCAGAGCTCCTGGAAAAGCTCGGCGATAGCTTTCCCCAGGAGGAGATCCTTGCTGGCTTGGACCCGGGGTTAAAGGCTCAGGTTCGAAGCAGCATCTTGGAAACGGGCTTGCGCCCCAGTGGTCGTGGCTTGACCGAGATTCGTTCCATCACCTGTGCGGTGGGCAATTTACCACGGACTCATGGCTCTGGGCTATTCACCCGCGGCGAGACACAGGTCTTGACTATCGCCACCCTCGGCTCTCCTGGGGAGGAACAGCTCATCGACACCATTAGCCAGGAAGAGAGCAAGCGCTTCATGCACCACTATAACTTCCCCCCATTCAGCACTGGAGAGGTGAAGCGGATTGGGACCCCGGGGCGCCGTGAGATCGGGCATGGTGCTTTAGCCGAGCGAGCCCTGCTTCCCGTGCTCCCCAGCGAGGGTGATTTCCCTTACACCATCCGCCTTGTCTCCGAGGTTTTAAGCTCTAATGGTAGCATTTTCATGGCCAGCGTCTGCGCGGGAAGCCTATCCCTTATGGATGCTGGCATTCCAATCAAGACCCCAGTGGCCGGGGTAGCTATGGGCCTGGTGCAGGGGGCGGACAGCAAATATGTCCTGCTCACCGATATCGAAGGCTTGGAGGATGCCTGTGGCGATATGGATTGCAAGGTTGCGGGTACCGCCAACGGGATCACCGCACTCCAGCTTGATCTCAAGGTCAAGGGCATAAGATTTGATATTGTAGCGGACGCTCTAAGCCAGGCACGCCAAGCCCGCCTCTTCATCTTGGAGAGGATAAAGGAGACCATCAGCACCAGTCGCCCTGAAGTCAGTAAATACGCCCCCAAGATGACCAAGATAACCATCGATCCCGATAAGATCCGCTATGTCATCGGCCCCGGCGGTCGAGTGATAAGATCGATAATGGCTGAGACCAAGGCGAGTATAGATGTTGAAAACGATGGCACCATCATCATCGGCTCGCCAAGCGAGGAAGCAACTCGGAGAGCCATCGAGATCATCGAGAGCTTGACCAGGGAGATAGAGGTCGGTGGCATCTATACCGGAAAGGTGACCAGGGTGGCTGACTTCGGCGCCTTCGTCGAGATCATGCCCGGTAAGGAGGGATTAGTTCGCATCGGCGAACTCGCCGACTATCGTGTCGCCAATGTTGAGGAAATAGCTAAGGTCGGAGACGAGATGATGGTTATGGTCATCGGCATCGACAATTTGGGGAGGATAAACCTCTCCCGGCGCGCTGTGTTTCAGAAATTATCTCAAATCCCGGGAGCCCGGGTCAGCCCCAAGCAAACCGGCACCCCAGGAGGGGGGGGGGATCGGCCAACGAGGCAGCCCTTCACCAGGGGAGAGCGTTGACGACGCCGATGGCAGTCTTGGTTCACGGTGCCCTGGGGAAAATGGGGCAGCAGGTGCTCAGCGCCCTGTGCCGAGACCCAGAGCTTGAGCCAATTGCCGCTGTTGACCTGAGGGCAGACCAAGGATACCTGAGCTTGCCCGATGGTTCGGGGGAAATTCCCCTTTTCTCTCAGCTTGAGCCGGCTATCATGAGCTGGAAACCCGATGTCTTGGTCGACTTCTCTGCCGCAGCGGCTGTCATCACCATGGCGCGCACCGCGGCCAAGCACCATATCAATCTGGTTATCGGGACTACTGGCCTTTCCGCCGCCGCGCTCGATGAGATGGAGCAGCTTTGCCGGGAATATGACATCGGTGCCATAGTGGCCCCCAATTTCTCCTTAGGGGCAGTGCTCATGGTTCAGTTAGCCAAGGTGGCGGCCAAGTTTTTCGATTACGCCGAGGTCATTGAGATGCACCATGAGCAGAAAGCCGATGCCCCATCGGGCACGGCCATCACCACAGCTAAGGAGATGACCGAGGCCAGGGGCAAAGCCTTTTCTTACCGCTCGCCCGAGAAGGAAACCCTTGCTGGCAGCCGTGGCGCCCAGTATCAAGATGTGGCTTTACATAGCCTGCGCATGCCCGGCCTACTTGCCCACCAGGAGGTCGTCCTCGGGGGAGCCGGCGAAACGCTGCGCATCCGCCATGATACTATCAGCAGAGAGTGCTATATGCCCGGGGTCATCTTGGCCATCAAAGAGGTGGGCAAAACAAAGGGACTGGTCTTCGGCTTAGATAAATTATTGCATTTGTAGGGCGCCGATGAGGAAATTCCATACTGCCATTGTTGGAGCTACTGGAGTGGTGGGCCAGGAGTTCATCAAGATCCTGGAGCAACAGGGGTTCCCCATGGCCTCTATTCACCTCTTTGCCTCTGATAGATCGGCAGGGAGAAAGATGCTCGTCGGCGGCAAAGAGCTCAGGGTCAAGGAGGCCACTGCTCAATCCTTCGACCATGTCGATCTGGCATTGTTCTCCGCCGGCTCTGAGATCAGTCAGTACCTGGCTCCGTTCGCGGTGCAGTCTGGTGCTGTGGTCATCGATAATAGCGCTGCCTTCAGGATGGAGCCCGATGTCCCCTTAGTGGTGCCAGAGGTGAACACCGAAGACCTCAAGGGTCACAGAGGGCTAATTGCCAATCCCAATTGCTCCACCATTCAGCTGGTGGTTGCCCTTTACCCGCTACATAAGGTCAATCCCATCAAGCGGGTCATCGTCGATACCTATCAGTCGGTATCCGGTTGGGGCGCCGCCGCCATGGAGGAGCTCTCCAATCAAACCAAGGCCGTCTTAGAGGGCAAGAGCGTGGTGCCCCATGTTTTCCCCCATCAGATCGCCTTCAATCTGCTCCCTGAGATCGATGTCTTCTTAGACAATGGCTATTCCAAGGAGGAGTGGAAGCTGGTTCATGAGACGAGGAAGATAATGCACGATGAGACTATGGCCATCTCCGCCACCTGTGTGCGCGTCCCGGTATACATCGGTCACAGCGAGGCGGTTCATGTTGAATTCAGCCAGCCCATGAGCCGTGAAGAGGCACGGCACATCCTGGCTGAAGCCCCTGGGGTCAAGGTTCTTGACGACCCTGCGGTGAGCCTCTACCCCCATGCCTGGTCTGCAGTTGGCTCAGACGATGTCTTTGTCGGGCGCATTCGCCGGGATGCCTCAAGTCCTAATGGCTTAGTGATGTGGGTGGTAGCTGATAATCTGCGCAAAGGGGCTGCGCTCAATGCCATCCAAATCGCCTGGGAGCTAAACAATAGGGGCTGGATTTAAAGGAGGCAGAAGTGTTAAAGCTGGGTCGACTGCTCACCGCAATGGTAACCCCCTTCGACGAGTTTGGCAACGTTGACTATGAGCAGGCAAAAAGGCTGGCTTTGGCTTTGTTAGCATCCGGCAGCGATGGGGTGGTGGTTTCTGGCACTACCGGGGAATCACCAACCCTGGACTCGGAGGAAAAGCTGCGGCTCTTCGCTGAAGTGAAATCCGCCATAGGTGATAGAGGGTCAGTAGTTGCCGGCACCGGCAGCTATAACACCAGGGAAAGCTCGAAGTTGACCAAGGAGGCAGAACGGACTGGCGTCGACGCCGTTCTTTTGGTGGTCCCATATTATAATAAACCAACTCAAGAGGGGCTGTTCCAGCACTTCGCCTCCATAGCCTCAGGCACAAATCTTCCCTGCATCCTCTATAATGTGCCCGCCCGCACCATAACCAGCCTCTCCCCCGATACGGTGATCAGGCTGAGCCAAATCGACAACATTATCGGGCTCAAAGAAGCCAGCGGTAATATGGAGCAAGTGGCTAAGATCCTCGATGGCATCGATAAGGAATTTTTGCTTTATAGCGGCAATGATAGCGATACCTTCCCCATCATGACCCTGGGCGGCTATGGGGTGATCAGCGTTGCCTCGCACTTAGTCGGGGACCAGATTAAGGAGATGGTGGAGAAGGTCGTCGCCGGCGAAGTAGCCCAGGGGGCTGCCATCCACTGCCACCTGCTGCCGCTGGTTAACGCCCTATTCATCGTCTCCAACCCAATCCCAGTAAAACATGCCCTGAACCACGTTGGATTTGCCGTAGGCAAACCCCGCCTGCCTCTGACCCCTCCCGATGAGAAATCGGCAGCTGCAATCGAAGCGGTGCTCAAGAACTACAAGATCGCGCTGGCTACAGCTTAAGCCGATGCCTCATTGGAAAGGTCAAGAGATTATGTTACAA
>JAUWZY010000020.1 GCA_030615045.1 Chloroflexota bacterium | reverse complement strand
TGCGCTTGCCATTAGCTACAAGGTTCTCGTAAGCAGGCAAACCTGCTCGATCTAGGGTGCACTCTAACCTTCTCATGATGTAGCCTACTTGGGCTGCTCTGACCTCCTCCAATCGATCTTCAAGGACTTGCTTTTTTTCAGGGTCGGTCTCCCTACTCAATTCCTCTTCCAGCGGCTTCCGAAGTTCTTCCAGCAAATGCTCTACTTTCTCTTCCTCCGCAGGTGGCCGCTTTCGGAACCAAGTTATACCACGCCATAGGTCTACAGCTAAATTCTTAATATCCAGCCACAAGCTCCACACGACCAAGTCCCATCCCCCCAAAACCTTTTGTTTTATTTTATATCAAGTAGCTTTTGGAGGCAATCGTGGCAAATCAGAAGAGGTTGGTGAGCCAGGTGAAGAGGCCGGCGCCAGCGGCGGCAAAGGCGAATGATTTCACCGTCTTGCCCGCCCAGCAGAAGATGAAGAACTTCCACAGCGGGTAGCGAAGAGCGGCGGCGGAGACATCTACCAGCCTGATGATGAAATTGGGGATCGCTGAGGCCAGGAAAATGGTCAGCCAGCCGCGGCGCTTCATCCAGCGCTCGATCCGGGGATACCACCTCACCCTCTTAAGCAGCGGCTGCCCGCTATAGCCCACCAGATAGTAGGTGATCTCCCCAATCGCCTCGCCGATGCCCGCGGCCAGCGCCACCCAGACTATGTTCCAGCCCAGTCCGGCGGCGATAAATGCCGCCCACGCTCCCGGCATGGGCCACACCGGGGCGGCACTGCCGATGACGCCCATGAGGAACACGCCCAAATAGCCGTAGGTCTCGAATTCCTTGACCTTGCCCCCGAAAATGGGGATCAGGGCAATAGCTGCCGCCCCGACCACAAAGGCCAGAATGTAAATATAATTCCGCCGCCACCAGGAGCGCGCTTCTACTACTTCCTCGGCGGGGTCTTTTGTTTCCTCAGCGGGGTCTTTTACTTCCTCGGTGGGGTCTTTTACTTCCTCGGTGGGGTCTTTGTCGCTGGAACTCATGCTTTTCACAACATATAGCCAGGGGCTCGAGAAGTCAAGTCCGCTTGCCCTTCCTTCAGGAAGGGCTTGCATCGAAGCGGAAGCAAGGCTATAATGGGTTGGCTATGAGCCAATTGGATAGCATGTTGCGCAAAGTGACCAGACCGGCTCGCTATAGCGGCGGCGAGTGGAATAGCATAGTGAAGGACTGGGCGGCAGTTGAGGTCAAGGTTGCCCTCATCTACCCCGATGCCTACGAGATCGGGATGTCCAACCTCGGGCTTTCCATTCTCTATGAGATATTGAACCAGAGCCCCCATGTCCTCGCCGAGAGGGCTTATGCGCCTTGGGTTGATATGGAAGCCGAGCTGCGAAGCGCTGACATCCCCCTCTTCAGCCTGGAATCAAAGCGCCCGCTTAGGGAGTTCGATATCATCGGCTTCTCCCTGGGCTATGAGCTAAACTATACTAACGTGCTCAACATGCTGGAACTGGCTCAGATACCGCTCCTCGCCTCGGAGCGAACTGACTCCCATCCCTTAGTCATCGCCGGCGGTAGCTGCACCCTGAACCCAGAGCCAATGTCTGACTTCATGGACCTATTCGTTATCGGGGAAGGAGAAGAGGTAATCCTGGAGCTCATCGAGGTCTTTCGCCGCTGGAAAAAGGAGGGCACGGGAAAGAAGGAGGAATTGCTTCGCCAGCTCTGCCATATTCGCGGAATCTACGTCCCCAGTTTTTATCAAGTCAACTATCACTCCGATGGCACTATCGCCTCGATAGGACCAATCATCCCAGATGCCAGCGCCAGCATTGAGCGGCGCTTCGTAAGCCAGCTGCCATCTCCAGCGACCCACCCCGTGGTTCCATATATTGAGGTCGTCCACGACCGAGCAGTGGTGGAAATTCAACGCGGCTGCACCCGGGGCTGTCGCTTCTGCCAAGCAGGCACCATCTACCGCCCGTTACGGGAACGAAGTCATGACGAGGTGGTCAAGGCAGTAGACGAGCTAATCAAGAACTGCGGCTACGGAGAGGTCTCTCTGCTTTCCTTGAGCACCAGCGACTACTCGGGGATCGAGAAGCTGATTTCCACCTTGGGACAGCGATGGAAAGGGAAAAATCTCACCCTTTCCCTGCCCAGCTTGCGCCTCGACACCTTCTCGGTGGCGCTTGCCGACTCCATTCAGGGGCGAAAGAAAGGCGGCCTCACCTTCGCCCCCGAGGCAGGGACAGAGCGCCTGCGTCAAGTCATCAACAAGAGTGTCTCCGATGACGATTTATTACAAACCATGACCACAGCTCTGGAACGGGGCTGGAGGAGCCTTAAGCTATACTTCATGCTCGGGCTGCCCACTGAGAGCTTAGAGGATGTAGCGGCCATTGTAGAGCTGGTGGGCAAGATAAGAAAACTGAGAGCGAAAGCTGGGAAACCGCGGATCAAAGTCAGCGCCGCGACCTTTGTCCCCAAGCCCCATACCCCATTGCAGTGGCTGGCCCAAAACAGCACCGAGGAGCTTGAGCCTAAACATCAAATCCTGAAGCGAGGGCTGAGGAAGCTGGGGGTCGCTTTTTCCTGGCAGGCCCCTCAGATGAGCTTGATCGAGGGGGTGCTGGCTCGGGGCGACCGGCGCCTGGGGCCGGTCATTCGCCGTGCTCGGCAACTGGGGGCTGCCTTCGACGCCTGGAGCGAGCACTTCAACTATGAGAGATGGCAGCGCGCTTTTGACGAGATCGGGCTTGATCCCCATTTTTATGCCCACCGTGAACGCCCTCTGGATGAGCTTTTGCCTTGGAGTCACATCGATTGTGGCGTCAGAATGGACTTCCTCAGCCAAGAATATCAGCGAACCGAGAGCAGGCAGGAGACCCCAGACTGCCGCTATGGCCCCTGCACTATGTGCGGGCTCGAGCGCTGGGAACAGGGATGTCGCGGAAAAGCCCAAGGGCTCGGCGCCAGGCTATCAACGTGACCGCAGACTATGAAAGTGCTAAAATATATGCGATGAGATATAACAACATCCTTGAAGCTATCGGACATACCCCTTTGGTGGAAATGGCTAACCTGAGCCCTAAGAAAGAGGTCAGGGTCTTCGCCAAGCTGGAGGGAAACAATCTCGGCGGCAGCGCCAGTGTTAAAGACCGCATCGCCAAGTATATGATCGAGAAAGCCGAGCAGAGTGGCGAGCTGACCCCAGATAAGACCATCATCGAAGCCACCAGCGGCAACACCGGCATCGCCCTGGCTATGGTCGGGCACAGGAAGGGATATAAGGTCAAGATCGCGATGCCCGATAATGTGAGCTTGGAGAGGAGGCAACTTCTCGAGCTCTATGGGGCTGAGGTGATCCTCACTGAAGGGGCCAAGGGGGTCGATGCCTCCATTGAGCTGGTCAGGGAGATAATGGCAAGGAATGGAAGCTACTTCATGCCCGATCAGTTCTGCAACCCAGATAATCCCCAGGCGCATTATGAGACCACAGGTGCGGAGATTTTACAAGCCCTCCCAGATCTGGATATAGATGTATTGGTCTGCGGCCTTGGCACCGGGGGGACGATGACGGGGGTGGGCAAACGAATTAAGGAGCGAAACCCAAGGGTAAAGCTCATCGGCGTCGAGCCCCACCCCGATGAGTCCATCGAGGGATTGCGTTGCCTGGCTAAAGGCTATGCCCCTCCCGTCTTAGACCTGAATCTCTTAGACCAAGTGGCTAGGGTGCGCCGTGCCGAGGCTATAGCAGCGCTCGGGGAACTGCTGCAACGGGAAGGGATTTTCGCTGGACTGTCCTCAGGGGCGGCAATATACCAGACACTCGAAATAGCACAGGAAATGGAGCGGGGGAATATCGTTGTCATCTTGCCCGATGGCGGCTGGAAATATCTCAGCTTGGGCATCGATATCTGGAGCAAAGGGCGCGCCCCTATCCCACCTTCAGGAGAGATATAGTCTTTTCGTCCACTTGAAAATCAGTGCCAGCACAGGTTCAACTGCGGGCCACAGACCTTTATATACGACATAGCTGACCAGGAAGCCCAGGGCAGCACCACCTACTATATCCAAAGGGTAATGAACACCGCAATAGACCCGAGCAAAAGACCAAAGGACGGCAAGGGCGAAGAGCATCGCCCCCGTCTTGCGGTTTGTGAACCACATGCCGAGGGCCAGGGCAAATAAAACCGCGGCTGCATTGCTGGGGAACGAGGGATCGGTGGGCCAATAGAAAAGCGTCTCCGCAGCGTGCCTGGCACTGGGTATATGAGCGGCGAGATCACAGGGTCGGGGCCAAAGGTCGAGATGGAAGGCATGATTGAGCACCCACACAGCCAGAGCAGTGAATCCAGCCCCAGTAGCAGCACAGAGCACTGCCCTCTGGTTGGGCTCCCTGCGGGAGGGGTTTCTGGTGCCAAACCAGAGAGCGATCAGCACCAGAAATGAGATCACGGGCAAGAAGTAGTCGCTGACAAACACGCTCATCAGCCAATCAAAGGCTGGCACTTTCCCCACCAGCCCAGTAAGCCAGGCCGATATCGAGGCGTCGGGCGCCGTCACCTCTTAGCCATCCGCTTAAAGATCAACCTGAGGTAGGTTGTCCCCTTCAGGGCCTCCAGGCCAATCCCTTGATCCTCGCTGTGAGCCATTCGCAGCCTGACCACAGATGAGCTGAGGATGGTTGCTGCAATCGCCGCTGCGCAGCCGCCAATGAGACAGCCAAACTGCGGCGATCCCTCTATTATGGTTCGCGGATTGTTTCCCCAGACGAGGAAGAACTGGGCATAGCCCCCAGCTATGAGCGCAACTCCCAGGAGATAGCAAAAGAGGGGACGATCGAAGAAGGTTAGCCCCTTAATCCCGGCGTATGCTGCTGCCAGCTGCAATATCCCCAAATTAGCTATAAACGTCAGCAGGAAATACTCCAAGAAGACATTTCCCATTTTTAACCCGGCTTAGGCTTCAACCTTGCTATAGGTCGGGGTGCACCAGTGAAGATACTTCTTATTCCTGCCATAGACCACATCGAGGTACACCTTCAGCAACTCCCTGGTTATGGGACCTACCTTTCCCTTGGCCACTGGGCGATGGTCGATCTCAATAACGGGGGTCACATAGGCCGCTGTGCCGGTGAGGAAGCATTCCTCGGCGATGTAAAGCTCGCTGCGATCAATGCTGCGCTCCATGGTCTCGATGCCCACCTCGCTCTTAGCCAATTCGATCACGGTATCGCGAGTGACGCCGAGGAGGATGCTATCGTAGCACGGGGGCGTCACCAGCTTGCCATCGAGGACGAGGAAGATGTTCTCGCCGCTGCCCTCGGAGACGTGACCACCGGTGGAGAGAAGGATAGCCTCATCGAAGCCACTGGCCACGGCCTCGGTCTTGGCCAAGGCGCTATTCACATAGGGACCGCAGATTTTGCCCCGCGGTGGGATCATATCGTCATTGATACGCCGCCAAGAGGAGACACAGCATCTAATACCGTCCTCGAAATTCAGATAAGGGGCAAAAGGGGCAACAGCGATGGCGAAATCGTCCTCCAGGTCATGCAGCCTGACGCCGAGGATCTCGGAGCTTTTATAGGCTATGGGACGGATATAGACATCCTCTCGATAGCCACATCTCCGCACCAGCTCTACAGTGATTTGGCAAAGCTCATCAATGGTGTAAGGGAGCTCCATCTTGAGCAGCTGGCAGCCCTCGAGCAATCGCTGATAGTGCTCCTTGACACGGAACAGGTACATCTGCTCTTCATCGCTATTCCAGTGCCCTCGAATTCCCTCAAAGCAAGCGGTGCCATAGTTAAAGGCATGGGTCAGGATGCCAACCTTGGCCTTGGCCTGAGGCAGGAACTGCTTTTGAAAAAAGGCATATGAAGGCATTTCAAAACCTCCGTTCTTCACTTAGAACTAAGTATAATCAGCGTCGATGGTAATGGCAAGCCCTTGCCAAACGGCGCAGTTTTATGTAGTATATACCTAATATAACCATGTCATCTCCTGGGGGGCGAAATGGCTAAAGTTTATTTCATCGATGTCACCAACCGGGACGCCGTTCAGGCAGCCCACATCGGCATGGCCAAACTGCAACGGACCATGCTCAATCTATATTTAGCCCAGCTCGGGATTCACCAGTCAGAGTTCGCCTTCCCTTACCTGAAACACGAGCGGAATTATGTAAAGGCTAATCTGGAGCTAAAGGAAGCAGGCGCCATGGGCTCTCTCGTCCTGGAAGGGTGGTGCCGCGCCCTGGTCGCCGATGTCGCCAAAGCCATCGCCACCGGGGTCCGTGATCTGAATATCTCCATCTCGACCTCAGATCAGATGATCAAGCACAAGTTCCGGGGCAAGCTGGACCGGGAGAAAGTGATTCATGAGGCGGTGGAGGCGACAGCTTATGCCAAAAGGGAAGGGGTAAGAACCCTCGGTGTCAATGCTGAGGACGCCTCCCGAACTGACATGGGCTACCTCATCGAATTTGCTCAGGCAGCTAAGGAGGCCGGTGCCGACCGCGTCAGATATTGCGATACTTTGGGCTATGATACCCCGATGAGTATCTATCAAAGGATTAGAGAGTTGGCAGAAAAGGTCAAGATCCCCATCGAACAGCACTGCCATAACGATTTAGGTATGGCTGTGGCCAATTCCATTGCCGGGGCTCGAGGGGCTATCGATGGTGGTGTCGACGCCTACATCAATACCTCAGTCAATGGGATTGGGGAGCGAGCGGGGCAAGCTGATCTCCTGAGCTGCATCCTGGGGCTGAAATTCGCCCGCGACCTGCAAGACTATGAGATCGGCGATGCTATCGAGCTTACCGCAGCGAGGACGGTGACCAAGTATGTCTCCTATGCCTTCCACATCCCCATCCCCATGAACCAGCCCGGTGTCGGCGCCAATACCTTCGCCCACGAGGCCGGAATTCACGCCGATGGCACGCTCAAAGATCGCAGGAATTACGAGCTCTTCGACCATGAATATCTGGGCGAAGATGAGCCACTGCGCCCGGACAGCGGTCGCACTATCAGCACCGGAGAATTTGGTGGGCTTGCCGGGCTGAAACATGTTTATCAGCGCCTCGGCGTCACCTTCACCGACGATGACTACGCCCAGCACGTCCTGGCCTTGGTTCAGTATGCCAGTACCCACACCCAAATCCCCCTCACCGATGACGAGCTTCGCTTCATCGCCAACTACCCAGAAGCGGTGAGGAAGATCCTGACCGTAACCCCTTAACCAAGCTTTACTTCGCCCCCAGGGCTGGGTAAAATAAATTGACACTGAACTGTGATAAAGGAGAAGATAATGGAAGAAACCATCGAAAGCTTTTTAGATTTCCTATTTACAGAGAAGGGGTTCTCCCCGAATACCATCGCTGCCTATAGAAACGACTTGAGCCAGCTGGCCACTTTTGTCGCTGAGCAAGCTGCTGAGAAGGGTTCCCAGCCACAGTGGACTGCTTTGGACCGGGAACTGATGCTCAGCTATATCCTGGCCATGAAGGAGAAAATGTATGCCCCGGCTACCGTGGCCCGAAAGGTGGCTGCGATTAAAAGCTTCTCTGAGTTCCTGGTCAATAAAGGGATTTTGAAACGGGATGCCACCAAAGATATTGGCGGACCTAAGGTGGAGAAATCCCTGCCTAAAACGATCTCCAGAGCCGAGATCGAGGAGCTGCTCAAGCAGCCA
Source organism: Chloroflexota bacterium (assembly GCA_030615045.1). Classification (GTDB taxonomy): domain Bacteria; phylum Chloroflexota; class Dehalococcoidia; order SZUA-161; family JAUWZY01; genus JAUWZY01. The sequence goes on along the minus strand of JAUWZY010000020.1, from coordinate 3,250 downwards.
ATGGCAACCTTAGAGGGGCAGCGAGATCGAGCTATGCTGCAGCTCCTTTACGCTACTGGAATGCGGGTCAGCGAGTTGGTGTCTCTGAATGTAGACGATATAAACTTTGACAAGGCCGTTGTTCGCTGCCTGGGCAAAGGAGGCAAGAAGCGGGAAATGGCGATTGATAGGCAAGCAATTTTGGCCCTCGAGGCATACCTGGAACAGGCTCAACCCTATCTCCTCGGCGAGCACGAGGAAGATGCCCTGTTCCTCAACCGCCGCGGGCAAAGGCTCACCCGACAGGGCTTCTGGTTCAACTTAAAGAATTATGCGCACCGGGCGGGGATCGAAGCCGAGATCACCCCTCATATCCTACGCCATAGCGTAGCCACCTACCTGCTCCATAGCGGCAAAAAGAATTTGAGAGAACTTCAGCAATTCTTGGGGCACGCCAACATCTCGACCACCAGAGTCTATGAAAAGGCCCATCTCGGGGCCAGATAGCTATGAACGTCCAAAGCGTCAGGGCCCGGGAGATTTTAGACTCCAGAGGCAATCCCACAGTAGAAGCCGAGGTGCTACTTGGCGACGGCGCCCTGGGACGTGCCTCTGTGCCTTCGGGAGCGAGCAAAGGCCGCCACGAAGCACTGGAACTGCGCGACGGCGATAAGGGTAGATTTGGCGGCAAGGGAGTGCTTAAGGCGGTGGCCAATATCAATGACAAGATCGCCCCCGCCATATCGGGGCTCTCAGCTTTGGATCAGGCGCTCATCGACCGAAATCTGATCCAGCTCGATGGAACGCCAGATAAATCCAATCTGGGAGCCAACGCCATCTTGGGGGTCTCGCTGGCCGTGGCCCACGCTGCCGCCAATCACCTTGGAATCCCTTTATATCGCTATCTGGGCGGGGTTGAGGCTCGCCTTTTGCCCGTGCCCCTGATGAACATCATCAATGGCGGAAAGCACGCCGAGGGCTCAGCCGATTTTCAAGAGTTTATGGTGGTCCCGGCGGGGGCCGAAAGCTTCGCTCAAGCTCTAAGGATCGGTGCCGAGGTTTACCAGGCGCTGAAGATGGTGCTGAAGAAGAAAAGCCTTAGCACCTCGGTTGGCGATGAGGGCGGCTTTGCTCCCACCTTAAGCTCGAATAAGGAAGGGGTGGAGCTTGTTCTCGCCGCTATCGAAGCCGCCGGCTATAAGCCAGCGGAGCATTGCCTTATCGCCCTGGACCCGGCGGCAAGCGAATTCTATAGCGATGGCAAATATGCCCTCTCCAAAGAGGGGCTCAGTCTATCAAGCGCTCAATTAGTCGATTATTACTGCCAGTTGGTTTCGGCCTACCCCATCATCAGCATCGAGGATGGGATGGCTGAGGATGACTGGGAGGGATGGCAGCTTCTATGCCAGAAGCTGGGCGCCGGGATTCAGCTCGTTGGCGACGACCTCTATACCACCAATAAGGAGCGGCTATCTCAAGGCATAAGGCAAAAGGCCTCAAACTCAATCTTAATCAAGCCCAACCAGATCGGAACCCTCACCGAGACCATCGCCGCCGTCGAGATGGCTAAAGAGGCGGGCTGGACTGCGGTGATAAGCCATCGCTCCGGAGAGACCGAGGACACCACCATCAGCGACCTCGCCGTGGCCATGAACACCGGTCAGATAAAAGCCGGCGCCCCTTGCCGCTCGGAGCGAGTAGCCAAGTATAACCGACTGCTCCGGATTGAAGAAGAGATCGGGGGCCGCGCCAGATACTCGGGGAGAGAGGCATTCTATAATTTGAAGGCAAAGTGGAGATAATACCAGGAATCTACCAATTTAAGCTCCCGCTCCCGATCCCAAACGCCCCAGATGTTAATGTTTATCTTATTCAAGGGGACAGGGGCTGGCTCCTGGTCGATGTTGGATGGGATACTCAAGAGGCCTTCGATGCTTTGGACAAGCAATTAAAAGAGATTGGGCTTGACTTCAAAGATATCGCTCAGATAGTGGTCACCCATATCCATCCCGACCACTATGGTCTCGCCGGTAAGGTGAAGCAGCTTTTCCAAGCTCAACTGACACTGCACCAGATAGAGAAAGATCTCATCGAAACAAGATATATAAAAGTCGACCATTTATTACAAGAGGTAGCAGATTGGCTTCGAACTAATGGCACGCCTGAAGATGAACTGCCAAGCCTTCAGCGGGCATCGCTAGGCGTTATAGAGTATGTGACCCCAACCTTGCCCGAGCTCACGGTCTCAGGGGGTGAAGTCATTTCCACCGGCCTTTTCAATTTTGAGGTCCTTTGGACGCCCGGGCACTTCCCAGGGCATATCTGCCTCTATGAACGGGAAAAGCGAATATTGATCTCAGGAGACCATATCCTGCCCCTAACTACATCCAATGTAGGCATACACCCTCAGTCAGGCAGCAGCCCCTTGGATGGTTACCTCAATTCCTTAACAAAGCTGAAGGAACTCGATGTTGACCTCGTCTTGCCAGCACATGAGTACCCGTTTCGGGAGCTACGGCAAAGGATTGAGGAATTATTCCAGCATCATCGGGAACGGGAAGCAGCTATCGTGGACTTGATAAGAGATAAGCCAAAGACCGCCTATCAGACTGCGACTGAGATCCCGTGGCTGGCGGATTCGGGCGGGGCGACTTGGCAAAGCCTAAGCCCGCTAAATAAAAGGCTCGCCGTGGGTGAGACCCTATCCCATCTGGAATCGCTAAGGGGCAAAGGGGAAGTGCATAAAACCCACCAAGAAAACGTCTTTTTTTACCGCTATAGCAAATAAAATCGAATAAGGGGGGGATATGGCAACCAAGATCGGGATCAATGGATTTGGCCGAATTGGGCGCCAGGTGCTGAGGGCGATCAATGAGTACTACGGGGATAAGCTTGAGGTCACGGTGGTCAACGACCTCACCGACCCCGAGACCAATGCCCATCTGCTAAAATACGACTCTACCTACGGGCGCTATCCGGGAACGGTGGAAGTCGCTGAGGACTCGCTCATCATCGATGGGAACAAGATAAAGGTGCTGGCGGAACGAGACCCGGGGAAGATCCCCTGGCGGGACTGGGGCGCTGATGTCGTAGTCGAGTCCACAGGCCTATTCACGGACGTAGAAAAGGCTGCCGCCCACCTCAAAGGCGGCGCCAAGAAGGTGGTCATCTCAGCCCCAGCTCGGGGCGAGGACATCACCATCGTCCTCGGCGTCAATGAAGACCAATACGACCCGAAAAATCACCGCATCATCTCCAATGCCTCCTGCAC
>JAUWZY010000044.1 GCA_030615045.1 Chloroflexota bacterium | reverse complement strand
GAGGTTTACTTAACCGGCCCCGCCGAGGTGGTGTTCGTGGGGGAATGGGCAAATAGCTCTTCTTAGAAGCAAGTTTATACAAACAGCTAAGCGCATTGAAAAGCTGCCGCCCTATCTCTTCGTAGAGATCTCAAGGAAGATCGCGGAGAAGAGGGCGTGGGGGGAGGATGTGATCAGCCTCGCCATCGGCGATCCCGATATCCCCACCCCGTTTCATATCATCGAGCGCCTTTGCCAGGCAGCCCGGGATGCTGCTAACCACCACTACCCCGAGACCGAGGGCTTGCCTCAACTTCGCCAGGCGATTGCCAACTGGTATCAACGCCGCTTCGGCCTCGCCCTGGACCCAAATAAGGAGATTTTGCCCCTCATCGGCGCCAAGGAGGGCATTGCGCATATCGCCTTTTGCTTCATCGACCCCGGGGACATCGCCCTGGTTCCGGACCCCGGCTATCCCCCGTATTCTATGGGCACCACGCTCGCCGGCGGCCAGCCTTACTTTTTGCCCTTAACCGAGGAGAACGAGTTCCTGCCCGATCTAAAGGCGATTCCGCCCCATATAGCTGACTGGGCTAAGCTCCTGTGGCTAAACTATCCCAATAACCCCACAGCGGCCGTCGCCGACCTCGACTTCTTTCAACAGGTCGTGGGCTTCGCCAAACAGCACGACCTCGCTGTTTGCCATGACTGCGCCTATAGTGAGGTTGCCTTCGATGGCTATCGCCCGCTGAGCTTCCTCGAGGCGCCGGGCGCCAAGGAGATTGGGATCGAGTTTCATTCACTGTCCAAGAGTTATAATATGTGTGGCTGGCGCATCGGGATGGCTGTGGGCAATGAGAGGATGATCAATGCGCTGATGAGGCTAAAATCAAACCTTGATTCCGGAATCCCGCAAGCAATCCAGTATGCCGCCATTGAGGCGCTTCTGGGCTCACAGGACTGCATTGAAGAGCATAATGCCATATATCAGCGGCGGCGCGACCTGGCGCTGAAGACGCTTGCCAAAATCGGGCTCAAGGCCAGACCTCCCAAGGCCAGCCTCTATATCTGGGCTCGCATCCCCGAGGGCTATAGCTCTGTAGATTTCGCCACCAAGCTATTAGACGAGGTCGGGGTGGTGGTTACCCCTGGTGTTGGCTATGGAGAGCATGGCGAGGGCTATATTCGCATCTCCTTGACAACCCCCGACGATCGGCTCAAGGAGGGGCTTGCTCGACTGGAAGGATGGCAGGCCTCAAGGAAAGGAGGATAAACATCGTAAGAGTTCTACACCCCACTCAGCCGCCAATGGAAAATGCCCTCTTGGTAGGGGTGGAGAAAAAGGGCGCCAGAAACACGTGGCCGCTTGATGATTCACTCGCCGAGCTGGCACAGCTGGCGCGGACTGCCGGGGCGGAGGTGGTGGGGACATTGTCCCAGCGCCTTGATCGGCTAACAGCGGCCTACCTCCTGGGCAAGGGCAAGCTGGAGGAATTGACTTCGCTTAAAAGGGAATTGGGCTATGATCTGGTCATCTTCGATGAAGAGCTCTCCCCAACCCAGCAGAGAAACATAGAGCGGGTGCTCCAGGTTAAGGTCATCGATCGCACCGCGCTCATCCTGGATATCTTTGCCAAGAGGGCGCGAACGCACGAGGGGCGACTTCAGGTTGAATTGGCACAGCATGAGTATCTGCTCCCTCGGCTTGCCGGTCGTTGGCCACATTTGGAACGGCTCGGTGGTGGTATTGGAACCAGAGGTCCCGGTGAAACCCAGCTGGAAAGCGACCGCCGCCTTATCAAGCATAAGATTCAGCGGCTGAAAAAGGACATCGAAGAGGTGAGGAAGCAACGCGCGATGTATCGCCGCCGCCGAAGTAGACTTGGCATGCCCGTTGTGGCTCTGGTGGGCTATACCAACGCTGGCAAAAGCACCTTGCTTAATACCCTCAGCAACGCTGAGGTCTTTGTCGAAGACAAGCTCTTCTCCACCTTGGATCCCGTTACTCGCCGTCTGTCCCTGCCCAATAACCAGGAGGTGCTGTTAACTGATACCGTGGGCTTCATCCAGAAGCTGCCCCCGACCTTGGTTGCTGCCTTCAGAGCCACCTTGGAGGAACTTGATGAAGCCGATTTGCTCCTCCATGTGGTGGATATAACGCAAAAGAACGCCGCCGAGCAGAGCCAGACGGTCGATGACCTCCTCGATGCCCTCAATCTCGGGGCTAAGCCGAGGATCATCGCCATCAACAAGATCGACTTATTGACAGAGGATAGCGAGCTAATTGACCGCTATAGCGAGCAATTTGGAAGCGATAGTGAAATGGTCTTGATTTCGGCAGCCAAAGGCTGGGGACTGGATAGAATGCTCCAGCTGATTGCCGATACCCTAGGTAAGGAGAAAGCGTCCCATATATCAAAAGAGCAGCTTGGATAATGGACTTCGCATAGTCACCGGTACCATGCCTCATACCCGGTCTGTCTCTATTAGCGTCTTTATCGGCGCTGGGTCGCGCTATGAAGAGCCAGAGCGAGCCGGGACTTCTCATTTCGTGGAGCACCTCTGTTTTAAGGGCACAGAGAAAAGGGCTACTGCCAAGGAGATCTCTGAGGCTATCGAGGGCGTCGGTGGCATTCTCAATGGGGGCACGAATAAAGAGAGCACTGTTTATTGGGTCAAAGTAGCCCGTCACCACTTCCCTTTGACCTTGGATGTCTTGGTCGATATCGTGCGCCACTCTAAATTCGACCCGCCGGAGATGGAGAAAGAGCGCAAGGTGATCATCGAGGAGTTCAACCTGGGCCTTGATTTCCCACCTCAGCGAGTGAACATGCTCATCGATGAACTACTGTGGCCAGATCAAGCCCTGGGGCGTGATGTGCTGGGGACTAAGGAAACGATCGCTGCCCTGACTCGCGACATGGCAATTGAATATCTGAACCGCCAGTACAGGCCAAATAATGCCGTAGTCGCTGTTGCCGGCGATATAAGCCACGATGAGGTCGTGACCTCCCTGAGCCAGGCCCTTGCTGATTGGCCTGATGGGGTGCCCGGCCCTTGGTATCCAGCTGAGGATGCTCAGGATCAGCCTCGGCTTCGGATTGAATACAAGAAGACGGAGCAATGCCATCTTTGCCTTGCGGTCCGCGGGCTGTCCCTATTCCATCCCGATCGCTTTATCCTCGATCTGCTCAATGTGATCCTGGGCGAGGGGATGAGCAGTCGCCTCTTCGTCGAGCTCCGTGAGCGCCGCGGGCTGGCTTATGAGGTAAATAGCTATGTCAGCCACCTCCTTGATTCGGGTGCCGTTATCATCTACGCCGGGGTTGAGCCGAAGCATATTGGGAGCGCTATCGAGGTCATCCTCGAGGAGCTAAACCGGCTTAAAGATGAGCCCCCTGAACAGGAGTTGGTTAAGGTCAAGGAATTGGTAAAGGGCCGCTTATTACTGCGTATGGAGGATAGCCGAAGCGTGTCAAGCTGGCTGGGAGCACAGGAGCTACTGTTGAAGCAAATCCACACTGTAGATGAGGTGATGTCCATAGTGGATGGTATCGGCCCTGAGGAGCTAAAGCGAGTGGGGCAGAACCTGCTCAGTGCGGAAAAGCTATCTTTGGCTGTTGTTGGCCCGCTTCGCAGCGAGAAGCGCCTCCATCGCCTGCTCAAGCTTTGAGCTTTACCGAGCCGGGATTACTACCTCAACTCCGGCGGTGTTTCTCGCGATCTCGAAGCTTGTTTCCTCCTCGCGTCGCTCGAAGTGGAGGTCCACGGTCCCCTGGCCAATCCTGAGGTTCTGCACCGAGGTACTCTTAAGCCAGCTTGGCAGCCTTGGGCTCAGATATAGCCGTTTATTAGCAGCATCCGGTTGCAGCCCGAGCATAGACTGAAAGAGCAAAATGGCACTGCCAGCAGCCCAAGCCTGAGGGCTCGAGCTGACGGGATACTCCGCGGGGACAGAGTGAGCTTCTTGATCGCGGGCGAAGCCACAATACAACTCAGGGAAGCGGCTGTAGGGGAAGAATTGGCTGGCCTGGAATAGCTGCGAGATTATCTCCTCGACCTCCCAGTGATAGCCGTAGCGCTTGATCCCGGCGATGATGAGGGAGTTATCATGGGGCCAGATGCTGCCAATATGGTAACTCATCGGGTTGAATCTGGGGGAGCGGCTGCTCTCGGTGCGGATGCCCCAGCCACAAGCCATCTCCGCAGCGCTCAGGCGGCTGACAACATATCTCGCCTTTTCCTCATCGAGGATACCGCAGAAGAGACAATGCCCTGGATTTGAGGTCAACAGCTCTACCGGTTTCTTATTGCTATCAAGTGCCTGGGCCAGGAAACCCTGCCTCTCCAGCCAGAAATCACGGTTGAAGTTTACTTTAAGAGCGGCTGCCTTTTCGCTCAATCTCCGAGCGAGGGCAATCTCACCTTTGCGCCGCAATAGCTCGGCCATATCGGACAGCGCTCGGTAGGCATAGCCCTGGACTTCAACCAAGGCTACTGGATGCGATACCGGGCTGCCATCAGGATAGTTCAAAGAGCCGCGGCTATCCTTCCATCCCTGCTCATTGAGCCTTCCCTGGGCCTGGCTGATGTATTCCAGATAGCCATCGCCATCGAGATCGCCATATTGCTCCATCCACTTTAAAGCCCGCTTGGCTGCTGGAAGCAGCTCCTGGTAGAAATCATCGTCATCAAGCCACTTCATAACCTCGGCGAACAAGAGCAAAAATAAGGGCGTAGCATCAACGCTGCCATAATAGGCTCGGTGAGGGATTTGCTCCAGATTTGCCAGCTCCCCTTTTCTGATCTCATGTACGATCTTTCCTGGCTGCTCCTCCCGCCAGGGGTCAACCTCGGACCCCTGATGCCTTGCCAGAAAGCGTAGCGTGCTCTTGGCTAATTCAGGGTTCAGCACCAGCACCTGGAGTGACGTGATCAAGCTATCACGGCCGAAGATGCAGGAAAACCAGGGTATGCCGGCGGCGGGCACCGAGCCATCGGGTGTCTGCTCCATGAGCAGGCGCAGATCGAGGATGCTTCGCTGCAGCAGCCGATTAAACAGCTCGTGGTCCGTCTCCAGCTTGGCGCATTGAGCACGCCAATCCTCGTAGGAATCCTTGATTTGAGAAAACCCTTGTTCAAAAGGCTCTACGCTGGGGGTAGGCTCCCCGTCAGTGACCAAGATGTGAAAAGTAATACAAGGAGGCGTTCTCGGCTGTAAGATTAAATCCCAATGCACTTTGGCGCAAGTAGGATGGAATAAACTCATAACCCCAGCTTCCGCGGCATCGGGGAGGAATGTGCTGGGGCGGCGAACCTGGAGGTAAAAGGGTACATCTTCCACCTCGACCCTCGATGGTGCGGTATCGAAAACGACTTTGGTGCGCCGGTTTACTCGGTCTAAGCCAGAATAGCCCAGGACCAAGCGCGAGTCGGCGAACAGCGGCAGGCTGACAGTTCCCCGTTCCACTCGCTCCAAACCCCGGATCTCGAAGATATCGCAAAAATCGCTACCAAAGGTTAGGGTCAGCTCTACCGGGACGGGAAATGGATTATGGTTATAGAGGCTGATACGCTCATGGAGCCCATCCTTAAGGTAGCGGCTGCGGCGGATGCTGATGGTCCGGGCCAGGGCAGCAGTGCCATCGGCAAGCTCTGTCGTTGGGTTGGCTAACTGGATATCGCAGACATAGTTCTGCTCGCTGGATGAAGCGAGTAGCCGCGGCTTCTGCCCATTGATGGTCAGGTCGAAGATGCTCAAATAGCGCATATCGTGATAGTATAAGCCGAGGTGGCGGCGCCCCTCGGGTATATCACCGAGCTCATCTGAGATCGTCATCAGCTCATTTTCTTTTAACACATGCTCAGCCAAATCGGACTCCTAATTTTGGGACATAAACACTCCACTCAAGGGCTCACAGTTAGCTTTTAGATAAGTAATAGCTGCGGCATGCTGCCGCAGCTATTACATTTACCTTGGGCTTATTTCCAGGCTGCTATTTCATCCATCCTTAATATTCAGAGGGCGGGTATGATGGCATCCCTGCCCTTTCCTTCTCCGGGATATCGGTAACCAGGGACTCAGCAGTCAAGAGCATGCAAGCGATGCTGGCGCCGTTTTCGATCTCGGCGCGAACCACTTTGGTGGGATCGACGATGCCCTTTTGCACCATGTTGCCGAATTCATCAGCCATCGCATCATAGCCGATCCCCTTCTCACTCTTTCTGACGAAGTCTGCCACTACTGAGCCATCCCTTCCCGAGTTAGTGGCGATCCAGCGCAATGGCTCCTCCAGGGCGCGCTTTACGATTTTAATCCCGGTCGCCTCATCGCCCTCGAGCTTGAGCTCATCCAAGGTTGGTATGGTATTGACCAAGGCCACACCGCCGCCAGGGAGGATGCCCTCTTCAACTGCGGCTCGAGTTGCGGATAGGACATCTTCGACACGGTGCTTCTTCTCCTTAAGTTCGACCTCGGTGGCAGCTCCGACCTTGATCACTGCCACCCCGCCGGCGAGACGAGCCAATCGCTCTTGTAGCTTCTCACGATCGAAGTCTGAGGTGGTCTCATCGATCTGAGCTTTGATCTGTTTGATCCGCCCCTGAATGGCTTCCTCAGTGCCTTTACCCTCAACAACGGTGGTGTCATCTTTAGTGGCTACTACCTTTCGCGCCCGCCCCAGGTCAGCCACGGTTGCTGAATCAAGCTTTCGCCCCACCTCCTCACTGATCACATTACCTCCAGTGAGGTTGGCGATGTCCTCAAGCATGGCCTTGCGTCGATCGCCGAAACCGGGAGCTTTAACGGCGAGGCAGTTTATAGTCCCCCGCAACTTGTTTACCACCAAGGTCGCCAGTGCTTCCCCATCCACATCCTCGGCGATGATGAGCAAGTTCTTACTGATCTGAAGCAGCTTTTCCAGGACAGGCAGGAAATCGGCGATGGCCGAGATCTTCTTATCGGTGATCAGGATATAAGGGTCTTCAATAACCGTTTCCATGCGGTCGGGATTGGTGATGAAGTATGGGCTGACGTAACCACGATCGAATTTCATCCCTTCCACGTAGTCGGTTTCGAACTTTAGCCCCTTGGACTCCTCCACGGTGATCACGCCATCCTTGCCCACCTTCTCCATGACCTCAGCGATGAGGTTTCCGATCTCAGTATCTCGCCCCGATATGGTGGCTACCTGAGCAACTTGCTCTTTGCCCGTTACCGGGGTCGATAGCTTCTTGAGCTCCTCGACCACTGCCACCACTGCCTTTTCAATGCCTCGCTTTAGCGCCATAGGATCGGCACCAGCAGTCACATTCTTGAACCCCTCGGTGATGATGGCGTGAGC
>JAUWZY010000005.1 GCA_030615045.1 Chloroflexota bacterium | reverse complement strand
GATGGCGGGACATCGCCGGATGTCATTCATCTAATAGGAGATGCTGATACGCTAATAGTAGTAGACGCTGCCAGAGGAGGAGGCGAGCCCGGGGCCATCTACCGATTCACACCCGATGATATCGCCTCTCAACGCGAACTTACTCTGTCCACCCATGACATCGGTCTATTCCATAGCTTGCGGCTGATGGAACTCCTGGGCAATACCCCCAAAGAGACGGTCATCATCGGTGTCGAGCCCAAAGAGATGGATTTAGGGCTGGAGCTTTCCCCGGAACTGGAGCAAAAGCTGCCCAGCATCATAAAGGTCGTGCTGGAGGAGATAGAATGCTCATCTCAGAGCAAAAGCCATTTGAAGAGATCCTGAGCTCGCTTGATGGAGAGAAGACCGTCTTCCTCATCGGCTGCAAGGGCTGTGCCGAGGGCTGTGAAACCGGCGGTGAGAAAGAGGTCATGGAGATGAGACGAAAACTCGAGGAGCAGGGGAAAACCATCACCGGCTTCTCCATGATTGATATGGTCTGCGATGAGCCCCTGACCAGATTGAAATTGAAGGCCCATGAGGAGACGATTGCGGCCTCGGACTCACTGCTCGTACTCTGCTGTGGCACGGGGGTCCAGACCGTGGCCGCATCGGCGGATAAGATAGTGCACCCTGGCTGCAATACCGTATCCTCTGGCGGGGCACATGCCGAGTGGAGAGAAGCGGAGCGCTGCCTGGAGTGCGGCGATTGTATTTTGGATTTCACCGCCGGCATCTGTCCCATCGCCCGATGCTCAAAGCACCTGCTCAACGGACCTTGCGGCGGCTCTCAGGAAGGCAAGTGTGAGGTCTCGCCAGACCTGCCTTGTGCCTGGCAGCTGATCATCGAGCGGCTGACCAAGCTGGGAAGGCTGGATAGGCTTGAGGATGTCGTAGCACCTAAGAATTGGAGCGTGAGCCTTACCTCCGGACCGCCGACAAAACGGTAGCCTCAGTTGACAGGATGACCTTCTAAAGATAGACTAATGCTGTGAGGGGATGGAGGGATGAGAGCGAAGGTGAAGCAGTTAGCCCCAATCAAAGAGATTTTGGCACAATGCTATCTATTTAACGAGCTAAGCGATGACGAGCTGGAGAGGGTAGCGGCGCTTTGTCGAGAAGAGGTCTATGAAGCAGGAGCTATTGTCCTCACCGAGGGCACCATGGCTAAAGACCTTTATGTTATCATTGATGGCAAAGTGGCCTTGGAGACGAGTTTTTCCCTGCGCCCGGGATCTGGCAAAGAGGGAACAATCGATGTCATCACCCAACAGGGGCAGGCCTTCGGCTGGTCAGCGCTCAGCGGCACACATGTCTTCACCATGACCGCAAGGTGCCTGCAACCAACCAAGGTATTTGCCATCGATGGAGCTGAGCTGCACTCTCTGCTGGTCAAGGACTTGTTTATGGGCTATAAGGTGATGGAGGGGCTGGTAGCGATGGTTGCCTCCAGGCTTAGGCACACCAAAGAGACATTAGCGCAAGTCTTATATATAACTACTCACGACCTGAAAGCACCACTGGCCGCAGTGCAGAGTTATACCCAAGTAATGCTTGGTGGTTTTGTCGGGGAGCTCAGCGAAAAGCAACGTGATATGCTGCTCCGGAGTAGCGAGCGAATCAAGGGTCTCATAGACCTGATCGATAACATCTTGGATATCTCTCGCATCGAGGCTACGCAACTGGATGCGACGTGGATGTCGCTTCAGGAGGTGATCGAGAGCTCCGTGGAGGATGTTCGCCAGTTGGCTGTGGAAAAGGGACTGCAGTTAAACATAAAGTTGCCGGGAGAACCCCTTCAAATCCAAGGGTCTCCAAGCCGTCTGCGGCAAGTAGTCACTAATTTGCTGGGCAATGCTATCAAGTTCACCAAACGAGGGATGGTGTCGCTCAAATTGAAGGACGAAGATGAGATCATCAGAGTAGAGATCATGGATACCGGCGTCGGCATCCCTGCTGAGGAATTGCCCTATATATTCGATGACTTCTATAAGGGTCGGAGCGCAGATAGGAGGAGTGCTGGCTTGGGGCTATCGATTGCCCGCAGGATCGTAGAAGCTCACGGCGGTAAAATCTGGGCGGAAAGCCCGTACCCGGAAAGCAGGAAGGGGACTAAATTCACCTTCACCTTGCCCAAGAAGCAATAAAGAGGCCAGATATGAAAGCGGGAACAAATCTGGAAAAGATCTTAGAAAGCGGAGCGTTTGCCGTCACCACTGAGGTCGGGCCCTCCAAAGGCAGCGTAGCAAGCGTGATCCAGAGGAAGGGCGAGTTGCTCAAATCCTGGTGCGATGCCCTGAATGTAACCGACAATCAATCGGCGGTAGTGCGGATGTCAAGCTGGGCGAGCTGTGTCCTGCTGAAGCAAATGGGGCTTGACCCCGTGATGCAAATAGTGGTTCGGGACCGAAATAGGCTTGCCATCCAAAGCGATGTCTTGGGGGCAACGGCTTTAGGAATCAAAAATATCCTCTGCCTATCTGGCGATCACCAAATGCTGGGCAATCATCCCAGTGCCAAGGGGGTCTATGATTTAGATTCCATCCAATTAATCCAAATGTTGAAGACAATGCGTGATGAGAGGAAATTCCAGTGCGGCGAGGATATATCGGGCGAGGTGCCGATATATATTGGAGCCGCAGCCAATCCCTTTGCCGATCCCTTCGAATATCGGGTGATCAGACTGGCCAAGAAGGCGAAGGCCGGGGCCGATTTCATTCAAACTCAAGCCGTTTTTGATGTCGCTAAGTTCGCCAAATGGATGCAGATGGTCCGCGAGCGAGGGCTGGATAAACAGGTTCATATCCTGGCCGGGGTGATACCGATCAAGTCGGCAGGGATGGCTCGCTATATGAGAGACTATGTATCCGGAGTCTATGTCCCCGATGAGATAGTCACCAAAATGGAAGATGCCAAGGAGGCTAAGGAAGAAGGGATCAGGATGTGCCTCGAGACCATCGAGGAGCTTAAAGATATTGAGGGCGTTCACGGCATCCATATCATGGCCGTTGCCTGGGAGGATGTAATCCCCAGAATCGTAGAGGCAGCGGGATTAATGCCCAGGCCAGCGTTATAATAAAGGTAACGGGGGCTTAAAATGAAAAAGCAAGCAAAGATCCTGATTGTTGATGATGACCCAGATATCGTGGTAGCGATCAGTGCCGTCTTGGAGGCGCACGACTATCAGGTGGTTACCGCTCGTGATGGCGACGAGGGCCTGGCCAAGCTAAGGGACGAAAGACCACAGCTGATAGTCCTTGACCTTCTGATGCCGAGAATGGATGGCTTTGCCGTATGCAAGGAGCTCAAGGATCCGAGGCGAGCCAAGTATGCCAATGTGCCAATCCTGATCTTGACCTCGGTGAAGGAAGAGGCCAGCCGCAGACGCTATGAGCTGGAAACCGGGCTCAGCCTCGATGTCGATGATTATGTGGAGAAGCCAATCGACCCCACTGCTCTGCTTCACCGAGTGGAGAAGCTGCTGAAAAAGAAAAAGGCATGAGCTGTTATCACGCCTCGGGATGTTGAAACAAGGAGGGAGGGATGGAGAGAAAAGCCAAGATCCTCGTCATCGATGATGACCCTGATTTCGTGGCAGTAACGAAGCTGGTTTTAGAGAGCAAACCATATCAGGTAGTTACAGCCTTTGATGGCGACGAGGGGCTCAAGAAAGTAAGGGACGAGAGCCCCGATCTGATCATCCTGGACGTAATAATGCCGTTAAAAGATGGATTTATGGTCTGCGAACAACTCAAGAGAGACCCTGAACTTCGCAAAATCCCGGTCTTGATGTTAACTGCTTTCGCAGAGAAGGTCGGGGAAACCTCCATCGCTCTAAGTCAGGGGCTAACGCTGGAGGCCGAGGATTTTATCGATAAGCCGATAACCCCTACCGAGTTGCTGATCAGGGTGGAACGGCTGTTGAAAAAATTTAGCCTCTGATGTCGGCTCGCCTCAACAGCAAAAAGTCTTCTTATCTACGGCATCCAAAAGCCCCGCCCGAGTAAAAAGAAAAATCGTGGCGTCAGATGATGGGCTTACCTAGCGGCCTTCCCGCCAGCCCCTTCAATTGCCTCCTTGAGAGCCTCGTGGGCCTTCTTCACTTCCTCTACTGAAGCTTCATCCTCAAGGGTAGTAACGTCTCCGATCTCCTGTCCCATGGCTATCGCCTTGAGAATACGGCGCATAATCTTCCCGCTCCTCGTCTTGGGGAGGGAGCGGGTAAAGTAGATCTCCTCCGGAGTGGCGACGGGGCCGATGGATTTACGAAGCTGCGCCACAAGCTCTTTTTTAATTGTGTCCGAAGGGGCAATGCCTTCCTTAAGGGTAACGAAGAGGACGATGGCCTCGCCCTTCACCGGGTCGGGCTTCGCCGCCGCTGCCGCCTCGGCTACAGCGGGATGGGAGACAGCGGCGTCCTCCAGTTCAGCAGTCCCCAGACGATGTCCCGCCACCTTGAGCACCTCATCCGCCCGGCCCAGGATCCAGAAATACCCATCTTCATCGCGTATGGCGAAGTCCCCGGTGTAGTAGACGCCGGGGAAACGGGACCAATATGACTCTTTATAGCGCTCAGGGTCGCCGTAGATACCGGGCAACATCCCCGGCCAGGGGCGTCTTATCACCAGATAACCCTTCTGTCCCAGTGGTAGCTCCTCTCCCTCGGCACTAACAACGGCGGCGTCAATACCGGGGAGGGGGAAGGTTGCCGATCCCGGTTTAAGCGGAATGGGCTCGATCCCGGGGCTGGGGGAGATCATAATGCCCCCCGTCTCCGTCTGCCACCAGGTGTCCACGATAGGGCACCTCTCCCCGCCGATGTACTTGTAAAACCATTGCCAGGCCTCGGGATTTATGGGCTCGCCGACGCTCCCCAGAAGCTCAAGTGTGGAGAGATCATGCTTTGCCGGCCACTCCTCACCGTAGCGCATGAACATCCTAATCGCCGTAGGAGAGGTATAGAAGATGGTCACCCCGTATTTCTCAATGATGTCCCACCAGCGATCCACTGCCGGATAATCGGGGGCTCCCTCATAGAGGACGATGGCAGCGCCGTGGGAGAGCGGGGCGTAGACTATGGAGCTATGGCCGGTGACCCAGCCGACATCGGCAGTGCACCAGTAGACCGACTCCTCCTTTATGTTAAACACCCACTTGTAAGCAGAGTGATTATACACCAAATAGCCGCCGGTGCTGTGAATCACCCCCTTGGGCTTCCCGGTGGTCCCGGAGGTATAAAGGATGTAAAGAGGATGAGTTGACTCCATTGGCTCAGGCTTAACGAACTTATCCGCCTCGTCAAGGAGGGAACCGAGCTCGAGGTCTCTTTTTTCCGTCATTGGAACAGGTTGGCCCGTTCTTCTGACCACGATGATTTTGTCCACAGAGGGGGAGAGATCTGCTGCTTCGTCAGCTATCCCCTTGAGCGGCAAGATTTTGCCCCGGCGATATGCGCCGTCGGCAGTGATGATGAGCTTTGCCTGAGTATCATTGAGACGATCGGCTATAGCTTTGGCGCTGAACCCGGAGAAAATCACCGTATGCACTGCCCCGATCCGGGCACAGGCGAGCATAAAGATGGGAAGCTCTGGAATCATGGGCAGATAAAGGGCAACCCGATCCCCTTTCTCAACCCCCAGCTTCTGAAGCGCTGAAGCAAATCTATTGACTTCCCGAAACAGAGTGGAATAGCTCAGCACCCTGGTCTCACCGAGCTCGCCCTCCCAGTAGATAGCCACCTTGCTCTTCCTCCAGGTCTTCACATGCCGGTCAACGCACTGATAGCAGGCGTTCAGTTTCCCTCCCACGAACCAGCTGGCATATGGGGGCTGCCACTGAAGCACCCGGTCCCAGGTCTCGTACCAGTCGAGGCGGCGGGCTTCTTCGGCCCAGAACCTCTCAGGGTCCTCCAAGGAGCGGCGATACATCTCGTCATACCGCTTATGAGGCCAGACACGATGTTCCAAGCTAGAGCGTCCTGTGATTTCTGCATCTCCGAGAGTCTGCACAGCTTACGCCCCCTTTCCAAACTTCGAGCTTTCTTTAGCTGAAAAACTCTCTACTGAAGCGAATGATTAGATGACTGCGATGCCACACCCGCCACTGATGTCCTGCTCCTGTGTAAAATCGCTGAGATAAGGACATCCCCCACTATTCATTATTCATTTTAGACCGCCACCAGCCCCTTGTCAATCTTCAGGGCCTGCCGCCGTCAGCGCCTCGGCAGCGATTCCAACCAAGCAAGAGGTCCCCCTTTACAAAGGCCGGTTTTGGGGCTAAAATAGACACCAGTTTGGGGCTGTGGCTCAGCAGGGAGAGCGCTTGCATGGCATGCAAGAGGTCGAGGGTTCGAATCCCTCCAGCTCCAGTTGCTAATCGAAGTAGTTGAAGACCATAGATAGCCAAGCAGTAAAGGTTGAAGGATAAATTGAGAGCTCCCTGCTTCTTCCACTTAGCCCCACGCCGTTAGCCCTCTCTTTAAGGGGGTGAAGATGAAGGCCGCTGCTTATCGAAAGGACCGTCGATGCCAACATGAGCTCTGCATATTCGGTTCTGCGAGGGCAGTCCAAGCCGAAGCAGGTTGAAATGGCTTCTAATCAACACGAGATCAAGTTTATCGATACCACCGTACGAGACGGTAACCAGAGCCTCTGGGATGCCACTGGGATAACGACAGCCATGATACTTTCAATTGCACCAGTAATGGATAGGATTGGGTTCAAGGCTATGGATTTTATAAGTGGGGCGCATATGGTGGTAGGTGTTCGCTGGCATAAGGAAAACCCTTGGCAGAAGATCCGACTGGTGCGCCAGGCAATGCCACGGACTCCTTTAAGCTTTGGCACGACGGGCAAACGCTTCATGGGTTTCAAGCGCGCGCCAGACTCAGTGATAGCTCTTGCCATAGAGCGGGTGGCTGCCAATGGCATAAGGCGTCTCTGGTCAATGGATGCCGCCAATGAAATAGACGTTATCTGCCAAACAGCGCGGCTGGCTAAGGCGGCGGGGATTGAAGAGGTCTTGGGGGCATTGTGCTTTTCCATCAGCCCTGTGCATACCGATGAATACTATGCACAACGGGCCCAAGAGATGGCGAGGTGTCCCGCTATTGACACCGTGTATATAAAAGACCAGGGGGGGCTTCTAACGCCTGATCGCGTTCGGACGCTGGTGCCGGTGGTTCAACAAAACATCAACGGGCGCCCCCTTGAGTTCCACTCACATTGTACTACAGGGCTGGCCCCCATTTGTTATTTAGAAGCCATCCGACTGGGTGTCAGGGTAGTACATACAGCTATCCCACCTCTTGCTTATGGCACCTCTCAGCCATCTGTGCTCAATGTGTCGAAAAATGTTCGCCGTTTGGGTTATTCGGCAAACTTAGATGAGGAGGCACTGGAAGCTGCGGCGGCTCATTTTAGGTACATTGCCGAACGGGAAGGGCGGCCAATCGGAGCGCCGGTAGAACATGATGTTTATTACTACCAGCATCAGGTGCCCGGAGGGATGATGACAACCCTGAAACGCCACCTCTCTGAGGTCGGGATGGAACACCGGTTGGAAGAGGTCCTGGAGGAGGTAATTCAGGTGCGCAAGGAACTCGGCTACCCGATTATGGTGACGCCGTTCTCCCAGTTCGTGGGGACCCAGGCGACAGCGAATATCATCTCGGGTGAGCGGTATAAAGTGGTGCCCACTGAGATAATCGAGTATGTAGCGGGTTACTTTGGAGAATCCCCTGCCCCTATAGACCGAAATGTCTTGGATAAGGTGACTAGCTCGCCCAGAGCTAAAGGCATCTTAAATAAGGAGTTCCCGCAACCATCTATTGAAGAGCTGCATCGAAAAATTGGCCCCGGACTTTCCGACGAGGAACTGTTGCTCCGGATTGCACTGCCCGAGAAGGAAATTGAGGATATGCTGGCCGCAGGCCCAATTAAGCTCCAATACCCCTGATGCCAAAAAGTTAAACAGATCATGAGGGTATGATTTTCTTCTGTGAAGATCTGGGGTAAAAGGGGCGCCCTTACTAAGAGAAGCTCTTGACAAAATTTCGTAAACGATGTACCCTTCGGGTATTATATCAGCGGAATGCTAACTGAGAGGGGGTGAAAGCGGGCAGTTCACAAAATCTATCTCAGGTCTTTGGACATAAAATAAAAAGGAGGAGGATGAAATGGCACAGGAGCTGCCGAGGGAGGTAACAAAGCCGGTCTGGGATTGGAGCCCAGGAGTTGATTGGGATCCAGAAGTCGATCTCAAGGTGGTATCGTCTTGGTTTCTGGATGGGACGCACTCGATACCGGCATGGACGCCGATGTTCGCCTGGTTTTGGAACAAGTATTGCCGTCCAACGTATGGCAATGTAGCGCTGTGCACCCCTTGCTGTTATGGCTGGGATCTTAGGAACTACCACGGTCACGATTACTGCGCCTTCCTTGTTGTCAGAGACCCGGAGGTGATAAAGCAGCGCGAGGTCAAATTCAGAAAGGCACTGCGTCCCTATCTCGAGGATTTTGACGGGATCTGGCACAGGCAAATAGACGAGATAATGGCCATCTACAAGCCGCTCAAGGAATTCGATTATGATAAGGGGACAAATCTCGAACTAATGCAACGCCTCTACGATGTCACCAGCATGTACCGCAAGATGTGGGAGAATCACTTTACCTGTCAGGATGCTGCCTATAGTTGCTGGGTGCTACTTGATAGATTATGCAGGGAGCGGTTTGGAATCGGCGATACCAGCCCCGAATTCCAAAAACTCATGGTCGGCTTCGACAATAAGGTGTTTCAGGTCAACAAACGCTTGTGGCAATTTGGCCAGGATGCGCGGAAGATGGGACTGGCAGATATCTTCCTCACCAGCCAACCCAGAGAGGTGATACCGAAGCTGGAGCAAAGCGAAGCTGGGAGGGAGTGGCTCAAAGAGTTGCGAGAATGGCTGTGGGAGGATGGCTGGAGAATCGATCGGCCAGCCGAAATCAATGTGCCAACCTGGATCGAGGATCCCACTCCAGCAATACAGGGAATAAAAGGCTTCCTGGCCAAGGGCGGCGGCTTCGACCTCGATGAGACCAGGGAAAAATTGGCTAAGGAAAGGGAGGAAGCGGTAGCCGCATTTGTGCAAAGAGTGCCTGAAGAGGAAAGGGAGTGGTTCGAGGCGCTGATAAGATTGTCGCAAAAGTATAGCTACTGGGCTGAGGAGCATGACCATTACCTGGACCTATACAGCCACGCATTGATCCGCCGCTGCTGCCTGGGAATAGGAAGAAGGCTTGTGCAAGCAGGAACCATCGATCAAACTGAGGATGTCTTTTTCCTCATCCCCGATGAGATCGAGAGGGTCATGATGGTGCCAGAATGTTATGACTTGCGCTTCATTGTCAACAGGAGGCGCAAAGAGTGGGAGCAGTGGCTCAAGGAAGACCCCCCGCCTGTGTTTACCACCCGGGCGAATATCATGGAAGCGGTAGGGATGGACATTATACCGTCAATGGATGGCATTGCCCTCAAAGTCATCGTCGGCGAGATGCCCGATGTCAGGCCGGAGCTGAAGGCCGATCTTTATGGCCTGCCCGGCTCCCCCGGGGTTGCCGAAGGGCCAGCCCGAGTTGTAATGAGCTACGAACAATTGGGCGAGGTCAAGCCGGGTGAGATCCTGGTCGCTATCACTACAAGACCAAGCTGGACCCCTGTTTTCGGCATCATCAAGGCAGCGGTCGTCGACAGGGGCGGCATGCTCTCCCATGCTTGTATTGTCGGTCGAGAGCATGGCATACCAGCGGTGATAAATGTTTTTGAGGGCACAAAGAAGATCAGAACCGGGCAGATGATAAGGGTCAACGGAACCGAGGGGACTGTTTATATCCTGGGCTAAGTAGGATAGCCTCGCAGGAACAGCGATATAGAACCCCAGAGGACTTCGATTAGCCTGGGGTGTTCGGGGGTTGTGGGCCAAGATGGATGCGGCGCACGATAGACCTGGACTGATTTTCTCCAAAGAAGAGACCCACGGAATTTTGACTATTGAGCCCACTCTCGCCAATTCGAGCCTCGAAGTTATGGCAGGGTGGGGATAGACCGCTGACAAAGTGCAATATAATGATGTTCTGAAGTCTCGACCATAATAAAACAGAAAGGCGAGAGAAAAATGGGACAAGAAAAGATCTGGGATTATTGCCCCGGATATGAGTTCGATAAGGAGGCTGATCTAAAGGTAGCGCCGTCTTGGTTTTGGAATGCGACTCAATCTGTGCCGCCGTGGACTCAGATGTTTACCTGGTTTTGGATGCAATACTGCGCCTACGGCACGCAGGTTGCTGCCGAGCAGCTGAGCATCCCCACCAGTAAAGGCTGGGAGAAAAAAGTCATCGACGGGTGCGACTATTCTGCCATTCTTGTAGTCAGGGATGAGGAGGAGATCAAAAGGCGTGAGACTAAATTCAAGGAGGCCATGCGTCCATTAATTGAGGACTTTGACGCCTGGTGGAAGCCAACTATAGATGAGATGCTGGGGCATTATGAGCGGCTGAAGAAATTTGATCTTGACACAGCCGATAATGTCCAACTGTTCGCACACCTTGAAGATGTTATCTGGGTATGCCGCAGGATGTGGGAGGTACACTTTATTGGCATGTATGCCGCATATAACGCCTTTATAACATTTGAGGGGATGTGTAAAGATTTGCTTGGCATCGACGATGCCAGTCCAGAATTCCATAAGCTGATGGCGGGCTTCGATAATAGGGTCTTCCAGAATGACAGAGCCCTTTGGCAATTCGGGCAGGATGCGCTAAAGAAGGGGTTGGGAGATATCTTCCTCACCAGCGAAGCCAAAGACGTGGTCCCTAAGCTGGAGCAAACCGAGGCAGGGAGGCAGTGGCTCAAACCATTCCGCGACTGGTTGTGGGACAACGGCTGGAGGATAAGCCGCATGGCCGAGATCAATGAGCCATCTTGGGTAGAAGACCCCACTCCGGCCATATTCGCCATAAAAGGCTACATGGCAAAGGGCAACAGCTTCGTCCTGGATGAGGTCAGAGAGAGGCTGGCCAAAGAAAGGGAGGAAATAACAAAGCAATTGATTCAAAGGGTGCCTGAAGACCAAAGGGAATGGTTCCTGGCGCTGTTAAGCTTGGCCCAAAAGTCCCAGACATACAGTGAGGAACATGACCATTATCTGGACTTATACACCCATGCATTGATCCGCCGCTGCTGCCTGGGAATAGGGAGAAGGCTGGTGCAAGCGGGAACCATCGATCAACCTGATGATACCTTTTACCTGATCCCTGATGAAATCAAGAGAGTCCTGCCTTGCCCGGAATACCACGACTTGCGCCATATATCGAGCAGGCGGCGTAAGGAATGGGAAAGTTGGCAAACAAAAACCGACTATCCCGTTGTAATCACAACTCGGAGCGGCATAGAAGAAGCGGTAGTGAAGGACCTATTGCCATCGATGGACGCTATCGTCCTAAAAGTCATCGTCGGGGCATTACCTGTGGTCAGGCCGGAGCTGAAGGCTGACCTTTACGGCACATGTGGGGCTCCTGGGATTGCCGAAGGACCGGCACGCGTCATAATGAGCTTTGAGCAATTGGTCGAGGTCCAGCCAGGTGACATCCTGGTCGCTCCCACTACCTGCCCAAGCTGGACACCGATTTTTGCCTTAATTAACGGCGCAGTTATTGACCGGGGAGGAAGCTTATCCCATCCTTCTATCGTCGGTCGAGAGTTTGGCATACCCGTGGTGATAAACGTTTTCGAAGGCACAACCAAGATCAAGACCGGGCAGAGGATAAAGATCGACGCAAACCAGGGGACTGTTCATATCCTGGGCTGATCTGACTCCGGCGACTCAAAGGGTAAGGCAGAGTCCACAACGCTTAGACCCTGCCTTACTCTTTCCATATTTAACCGTGGTCGAGGCTAAACGGGAATGGCTTGGGGTGGCTTTAAAAAAGCCATCCCAAGCTTTATAATAAGAGGCAGCGATGACGCTAAACTATAACCCGCAGCAGGTCGAGAGAAAGTGGCAGCAGCGCTGGCAGGCTGACCATCTCTATGAGACAGATGATGATGACCCCCGCCCCAAGTGGTATGCCCTGACCATGTTCCCCTATACCTCAGGAGACCTACACATCGGTCACTGGTATGCCATGGCGCCCTCAGATGTCCATGCCCGCTTCATGCGGATGAAGGGCTACAATGTGCTGCACCCCATGGGCTTCGATGCCTTCGGGCTTCCCGCCGAGAACGCAGCCATCCAGCATGGCATCCATCCCTACATTTGGACCAAGGACAATATCGAATATATGCGCCGCCAGCTCATGAGCATGGGCGCCATCTATGACTGGAGACGGGAGGTAATAACCTGCCTCCCCGAATACTACAAGTGGACGCAATGGTTCTTCTTAAAGCTCTATGAAGCGGGCCTTGCCTATCGAGGCAAAGCCCCGGCTAATTGGTGCCCCCAATGTCAGACGGTGCTGGCTAATGAGCAGGTCACCGCCGAGGGCTTGTGCGAGCGCTGCAAAACAAGGGTGACCAAGAGGGATTTAGAGCAGTGGTTCTTCAGAATAACAAAATATGCCGAGGAGCTTCTGCACCATAACGGCATCGAGTGGCCGGAGCGGATAAAGGCGATGCAAAGAAACTGGATCGGGAAAAGCGTTGGCGTCGAGATCTCCTTCAGCATCGAGGAATACGGGCTGGGAGAGATCGTGGTGTTCACCACCCGCCCCGACACCATCTATGGCGTCACCTTCGTCGCTTTGGCCCCGGAGCATCCGCTGACGCTCGAGCTTGCCTCCCCGGAGCGAAGAAGAGAGGTCAAGGACTATATCGAGTGGGCACGGCGGCAATCAGAGATCGAGAGGCAAGCGGTGGGCGGGGAGAAAAGCGGGGTTTTCATCGGAGCTTATGCCACAAATAAGCTCAACGGAGAGAGGGTGCCCATTTGGGTCGCCGATTATGTGCTCCCCAGCTATGGCACCGGAGCAGTGATGGCAGTCCCGGCTCATGACCAGCGCGACTTTGAGTTTGCCACGGAGTTTGGCTTGCCGATAAAGGTGGTCATCGCCCCCGAGGGCTGGCGCGGGGAGGAGCTGGAACAGGCCTATGAGGAGCCAGGGATTATGGTCAATTCCGGACCGTTTGCTGACCTCCCCAGCGAGCAGGGGAAGGAGGCAATCTCCGATTTCATAGAGCAAAAAGGCTATGGCAAGAGGACGGTAAGCTATCGACTGCGAGACTGGCTCATCTCTCGCCAGAGATACTGGGGGGCGCCGATACCCATCATTTATTGCTCCAGCTGCGGCACCGTCCCCGTGCCCGAGGAGCAGCTGCCAGTGCTACTCCCCGAGGATGCTGAGTTCAGGCCCACAGGTGAGTCCCCGTTAAAATACTGCTCCTCCTTTGTCAATGCCAGCTGTCCCCGCTGTGGTGGTCCTGCAAGCAGGGAGACCGATACCATGGATACCTTTATGTGCTCTTCATGGTATTTCCTCCGCTATGCCAGCCCCAAATACCAAGGTAGTGCCTTCGACCCGGAGAAGGTCAGGCATTGGCTTCCCGTAGACCTTTACACCGGCGGCGCCGAGCATGCCACCATGCATCTCCTCTACGCCCGCTTCTTCATCAAGGCGCTCCGCGACATCGGGCTTGTCGATTTCGACGAGCCGTTCACCCAGCTGTTCAATCAGGGAATTATTGTCTATCGGGGGGAGAAGATGAGCAAGTCGCGCGGGAATGTGATTAACCCCGATGAATATGTCTCTGAGCTGGGCGCCGATGCCGTTCGCGCCTACCTCATGTTTATCGCCCCTTGGCAACAAGGGGGAGATTGGAATGACAGCGGCCTCATCGGGGTCTCCCGCTGGCTCAATCGAGTTTGGAATCTGGTGCTGGAGGAGCCTGAAGCGAAGAGCAAGCCCGAGATGGATCAGGCCACGGAGAGGCAGCTACTCAGGATAACCCACCAGACCATCAAGAAGGTGACCGAGGATCTGGAGGGGTTTCATCTCAACACCCTGGTCGCCGCCCTCATGGAGTTCACAAATGACCTAACCAGGATAAAAGATCAATACTCAATTGACAGCCCCGTTTGGCAACGGAGCATCGACTCCTTGCTCCTCCTCTTAGCTCCTATTGCCCCCCACCTCGCTGAGGAGCTATGGACTGAGACCGGTCACCCCTATAGCATCCATAACCAACCTTTCCCCGCCTGGGACGAGGAGCTTGCCGCTGAGGAGGAATTCACCTTGGTGATTCAGGTCAATGGCAAGCTCCGCGACAAGGTCACCGTCCCTGTTTCCATCACCGAGGAACAAGCTCGTCAGCTGGCGCTGAGCCGGGAGCGAGTCCGGGCACGACTCCAAGATCGAGAGATAAAGAGCGTGATCTATGTTCCGCGACGGCTGGTGAATGTGGTGCTGAGGTAATCCCCTTCGTTTGACTTGATACCGAGTCTTATGTTATCATCCCAGCGAGACGCAGATGCCGGCACTAACCGAGCTCTATGACGAGATCGAGCTTTGTCAGGATTGTGAGCTGGCCAGGTATCGCAACAGGGTTGTGCCTGGTGAGGGGGCAGAAAATGCCCAGATAATGTTCATCGGTGAAGCGCCGGGATTCTATGAGGATCAGCAAGGTCGTCCCTTTGTCGGAGCCGCCGGTCACTTCCTCGATGAGCTGTTGACCTCCATCGGACTGCAACGGAGCGAGGTCTACATCTGCAACATGTTGAAGTGCCGACCCCCGGAGAATCGAGACCCACTGCCCCACGAGATCAACGCCTGCCAGAAGTGGCTCGACCGCCAAATCGAAGTCATTTCGCCCCGGGTTATCGTGCCCTTGGGTCGCCATGCCATGGCCCGCTTCTTCGCCAGAGAGAGCATCGGCAAGATCCATGGCACGTGGCAAAAACTGGGAGGCGTGATCTACTTCGCAATGTACCATCCGGCTGCTGCCCTCCATCAGCAAAGTCTGCGCCGGACCATCGAAGCCGATTTCCAGAAGCTGCCTCAGCTCCTGGCCCAAGCTGATGAGGTTGCCGAAAAACCGTCTCAGCTAACCATGTTCTAACAGAGATGACAGCAAGTATGTTTATGTTCTTCAAGATAGCAGCTATCGTGACCGCCTCAGTGGGGGTTATCTGCGGGCTGATCTGGGGCATTCCCAAGCTCACCGAGTTGACCATTGAGGGCCTGGGGGGCGGCGTATTTCTGCTCTTGTTATGGCTTGCGGCTATCATTTGGGTGGCGTTAAGCCGCCGTGCTCATAGCTTCATCAGATTGTGGCATCGATGGCTGGGGGCTATCCTGCTCACCCTAGCCTTGTTCGGGATATTGGGCTTATTCCATCCCGGGACTATCCTTGGCACTGAGTCCGCCTCCGCTGGCGGCTCATTAGGAACCAGCCTCGCCGGTGGCTCATACGGCTGGCTACGCATTTCGATATTGGTCATCGCTGGCGTCGCGTTCGTCACCCCCAGCGGCTTCGTTCGTTTTCTGGACTGGCTCCGCGACTCGGCCTTCCCAGCCATATGGCGCGGCGGAGCCAGCTTCAGCCAATGGCTTCGCAGGTCAGCGTTCCCGGCCCTGGGGCGCGGCTGGACCAGCTTTAAGGGCTGGTTTAGGCGGCCGAGGCCCCCGGCCATGAGAAAGGAAGAAGCAGCGCCCCCGATAATAGAAGAGGTTAAAGCTGAAGCTGAAGTGAAAGAGGAGCCAATGCCCGCAGTGACCACCCCGGCAGAGGTGGCAGCACCAACAGAGGCCGAAATCGCCCCTGAGAAAATAACGCCCACCGCGGAGCAATTGCCCTCCCTGGAATTGCTGGAAAAGGCCCCGGAGTTCAAGTGGGCTCAGTCGGATAACGAAGCCCGGGCCAAGCTCCTGGAACAAGCCTTAGCCAGCTATGGAGTTGAGGCTAAGGTAATACAGATTAACCCCGGCCCCGCTGTGACCCAGTTTGGCGTCGAGCCGGGCTGGGACCACAGATATAGAAGGGTGCTGGAGCGAGAGCCAGATGGCAAGGTGAGGTTGGAGCGCGATGGCAGCCCCAAGGTGCGGCTGGAGGAGGTGTCCAAGACCAGAGTCAAGGTGGAACGCATTGCCTCCTTGGCCAATGACCTGGCCTTGGCGCTGGCCGTGCCCAGCATAAGAGTCGAGTCCCCAGTCCCGGGGACGGGGCTGGTGGGAATTGAGGTGCCTAATACGGGCACTGCTTTAGTCTCCCTGCGCAGCGTCGTCGAGAGCGCAGCCTTTCAGAAGCTCAGGAGCAAGTCAAAATTGGCGGTAGCTCTGGGCAAAGGGGCTGGCGGTCAGCCCGCAGTTGCCGATCTGGCCAAGATGCCGCATCTTCTGGTCGCTGGAGCCACCGGGACCGGGAAGACGGTGTGCCTCAATAGCTTGATCACCTGCCTCCTGATGCACACTACCCCGGCAGAGGTGCGGTTGATCATTATCGACCCCAAGAGGGTGGAGATGATCGCCTTCAGTCGCGTGCCTCATTTGATAACGCCGGTGGTCGTTGAGATCAATAAGGTCATCGAGGTTTTACGCCGGGTTACCAAAGAGATGGATAACCGCTACCATAAACTGGCAGCAGTAGGAGTGCGCAAGATTGAGGACTATAATCAGAAGGCAGCCGAGCCACTGCCCTATATAGTAGTGCTCATCGATGAGCTTGCCGATTTAATGATGGCTTCCCCCGAGATCATCGAACCCCTCATCTGCCGCCTGGCCCAGCTTTCCCGGGCCACCGGCATCCACTTAGTATTAGCTACTCAGCGGCCATCAGTTGATGTGGTCACCGGTCTGATCAAGGCCAACTTCCCCGCCAGGATCAGCTTCGCTGTGCCCTCGATGGTGGACTCACGCACGATCCTTGATACCAGCGGTGCTGAGAGGCTTATCGGCCCGGGCGATATGCTTTATCTGCCCCCCGATGCTGGCAAGCCGGTGCGGCTGCGGGGCTGCTTCGTCTCCGATCGGGAGATCGAAGCTGTGGTCGATTTCTGGAAGCGCTGGACCCAGACTCGCGCTCCCGTGGATCTTATCGCCAAGGCTTTTGTGACCTTAGAGGCAAGGGAAATCGGCGAGGATACCCTTTTGGACAAGGCGAGAGAAATAGCTCGGGAGTACAAACACATCTCCACCTCCCTCCTCCAGCGCCGGCTTCGCATCGGCTACCCCAGAGCGGCCAGAATTATGGACTTGCTCGAAGCTGAAGGTTTGACCCACCCCGGCGAGGAGGTATCGGCGGAGGATACCGAGGAAAGGCTTTAGCCTTTGCCATAGGCCTTACGATCCAAGAGCCTGAGGCTATCCTTGGCTGCGGTGACATAAAAATCAGCGCCAAGGTATAAGCTCGGGGCCACCCGCTCCAGATCGAGGATTTCCTCATCGGTGAACACCCCTTCATCGAAGTGAGTGACCAATATCTCGCCCACAACCCATTCGTGGTCGCCGTATGTCCTGTGATCTATTACCTTGCATTCGTAAGCGGCATAGGCGTCTTCAAGAATGGGAACCGATGTCTTCAGCGGCTTCACCTTCTTGATGCCGAATTTCTGGAACTTATCGACCTCACTGCCCTTGCTTCCGCCCAGCGCGGCAATAAGCTCAGCTTTTTCTGCGGGCAGAAAATTTATCCCAAACTCCCCGGACTCCAAAATGAGCTGATAGGTAAATCTCTTGGGGGATATGGAGACCCCGATAAGCGGGGGCCTCATGGAGATAGAGGCATGCCAACTCGCTGCCATGGCATTGTCCCTGCCCTCGGCATGGGCGGTGACTATAGTTGGCACCCTGGGATTATGGTGATAAAAGTTGCCCGCTCCTTCGTTATGCCTTTTCGCCATTTTATCCTCCTTTTTCCTGAGCCGCTT
The DNA here is from genome assembly GCA_030615045.1 of Chloroflexota bacterium. Lineage (GTDB taxonomy): Bacteria > Chloroflexota > Dehalococcoidia > SZUA-161 > JAUWZY01 > JAUWZY01. Next base: position 3,499 of record JAUWZY010000005.1, on the reverse strand, counting down.
TAGCACAGCATCCTTATACACCCGAAAAAGGCTTTTCCCGTGCTGCAGCATCTTCTCCCGCTTCCGCCGCTTGCGCTGCTCCCGGCGTTCTTGCCTGGTCTCATCGCCTGCCAGACCCTGCTCCTCGTCTTGCCTCAACTGCCTCCTCCGTGAGTTCCTTCCTCAGCTCCATTATCTCATCCCGCAGCAGGGCTGCCTTCTCGAACTCCAGGTTCTTGGCTGCGGTCTTCATCTGGGATTCCAGGTCTTTGATTAAGCGCGCGATCTCATCCCTGGGGATTTCGGGCACTTCATATTTGGCTCTCGATTCAGCCACTGCCCGCAACTGGTCGGTGATGCCTTTGATCGCCTTTTTAATCCCCTGAGGGGCGATACCATGCTCCAGATTATAGGACTCCTGAATCTGGCGGCGGCGGTTGGTCTCCTCAAGGGCACGGCGCATCGAGGAGGTCACCTCATCAGCATACATGATGACGTGACCATCGATGTGGCGCGCCGCACGACCCATGGTCTGGATCAGCGCCGTCTCGGAGCGGAGATAGCCCTCCTTGTCGGCATCGAGGATAGCGACCAGGCTGACCTCAGGCAGATCCAACCCCTCCCGAAGCAGATTGATGCCCACAACCACATCGTAAACGCCCATCCTCAGGTCGCGCAGGATGTCTACCCGCTCCAGGGTGTCGATCTCGGAGTGAAGATAATGCGTCTTGACCTCCATCTCCCTGAGGTAATCGGCCAGCTCCTCAGCCATCCTCTTAGTCAATGTGGTGACAAGACATCTCTCGCCACGATCGACCCGGTTTTTGATCTGCTCCATGAGGTCATCTATCTGGCCTCGAGTTGGCTTGATCTCAACGGTGGGGTCTAGCAGCCCGGTGGGGCGCACGACCTGTTGCACCACCTGCTGGCTGTGTTCCAGCTCATAGGGGCCAGGGGTGGCCGATACATAAATGGCTTGGCCGATGTGCTTTTCGAATTCCTCAAAGCATAATGGGCGGTTGTCCAGCGCCGAGGGCAGGCGAAAGCCATACTCCACCAGGGTCTCCTTGCGCGAGCGGTCGCCGTGATACATGCCGTGAAGCTGGGGGATGGTCATGTGGGACTCATCGATGAAGAGCAGAAAGTCCTCGGGGAAATAGTCGATCAGCGTCCACGGCGGGCTCCCCGGGAGGCGACGGGAGAGGTGGCGGGAGTAGTTCTCGATCCCGGTGCAGTAGCCAGCCTCGCGCAGCATCTCGATGTCGTAGTTGGTGCGAGCCTCAAGCCTCTGCGCCTCAAAGAGCTTACCCTGGCTTTTAAGCTCGGCGACCCTTTGCTCCAGCTCTTCCTCGATATCGGCGATGGCAGCCATCAGCTTATCATGTGAGGTGACCCAGTGCTTGGCCGGATAGATGTCTATCTCATCCCTGTCCGCCAATAGCTCGCCGGTCAGGGGGTCGATCTCAACAATGCGCTCGATGTCATCGCCCCAGAACTCGACCCTCACCGCCAGCTCCTCATAAGAGGGCTGAATTTCAAGGGTATCGCCGCGGACGCGGAACCGACCGCGAGTAAAGTCGAAGTCGTTTCGTTCATATTGCATATCGACCAGTTGCCGGATGAGGCGGTTGCGTTCTCTTTTCTCGCCCTTTTTCAGGGTGACGACGAAGCCATGATATTCCTCCGGCGAGCCCAGGCCATAGATACAGAATACCGAAGCCACGATGACGACATCGCGACGCTGAAACAAGGCTCTGGTGACGGCATGGCGCAACTTGTCGATCTCCTTCTCGATGTAGGTGTCGGTGCGCGGGATATAAGCCTCGGGCTGATAGTAGTCATAGTAGCTGACGAAGTATTCAACGGCGTTGTTGGGGAAGAACTCCCTGAACTCGGTGCAGAGCTGAGCAGCCAGGGTCTTGTTGTGGGCGATGACCAGGGTTGGGCGCTCCACCTTCTCGATGACGCCGGCCATGGTGAAGGTCTTGCCGCTGCCGGTGACGCCCAACAGCGTCTGATGCCGATGTCCTCTCCTCAACCCCTGAGCGAGCTGCTCAATCGCCTGGGGCTGAGCCCCCGTCGGCTGGAAATCTGAAACGATCTGGAATGGAGGCATAATCTTACCGCCGCCTGCTCATGGCACAAATTTGACTGTTTGTTACTGCGGGGAGGGAAATTCCAATTGCTCGGTATCAACTCCCTCGGCGATTCCTACCTTCTCCACAGAAAGTGGCACATAGTTGACCTTTTTAAAATCAATAAGCTCTTTCAGCTTCCTTTCATCATCCGTCAGTCGGAATTTACCTGTTTTAACCTCGATAAAATCCACAGTCTCATCGTATTTAATGCCCACAAAATCGATGGGCTCGCCGAGATAGAAAAGCCTGTCATACTTAGTCAACTCGAAGGTGGCCATCAGTTCATTTAGCTTCCCCGTCCTCTTGCTTAAACTGCCCGTTATCGATTCCAGAACATCTTTGGGTAATTTCTCCAGAACCTCATGGATGGCGCTTATATCCCTTACCGATACCGCCGCTTTAGAATCCAGAGCATCCAGCTTGAGACGAAGCTCTGTTATACTGTCTTCTAAATCCGGCATTTCCATTTTCCGCGGCCTGAGAAGCAATACCAGGACCACTGCCAGTAAAACCGAGACTAAAACAATAAGAAATATCTCCATAGCTCCATCCTCCTTGGCCCGTCAACAAGCTCCTCTATCGCCGGGGGCTGGCCCTTCCTGTATGGGAAGGGCTGGTCCCCCGTGGGCTGAAAGTTTAAGACGATATGAAATGGAGGCATGGCTAAGCTCCCTCCACAAGCCTGCGGAAGCGGGGATCGTCTCGAATATTATCGAAGTCGCTGTCCGTTGCGGCCTTCTGTCGGCACTTCTCGTCGAGAGCTATCGCCTTCTCAAGGTACGCAACTGCATCCTCGGGCCTCTGCATTAGCGACAACAGGCAAGCCATGTTGTACAAAGAGCGCGCGTGGTCAGGTTTAAGCTCGAGGGCATGGTTGAAGTCGGCAAGGGCGTCTTCGTACCGCTCCAGTTTGGTGTAAGTGACGCCACGGTTGTTCAGAATCTCGGGGGCATCGGGATTCAGCTCAAGCGACCTGTTGTAGTCGGCAAGGGCGTCTTCGTACCGCTCCAGTTTGGTGTAAACGACGCCACGGTTGCTGAGGGCCTTTGCGTAATCGGGCCTTAGCTCAAGTGCCCTGTTATAGTCGGCGAGAGCTTCATCATACCGCTCCAGGTCATCGTAGGTCACGCCACGGTTGTTCAGAATCTCGGGGTTATCGGGCTTTAGCTCAAGTGCCCTGTTATAGTCGGCCAGGGCTTCATCATACCGCCCCAGGGCATAATTTGCCTGGGCTGAAAGCATAAGCTGCATTACTTGCAGTAAGGCGGCCGGAGGCGGAAGCTCTGCCACTGTTTTCACCAGCATCCGAAGCTCTTCTTTGATGGCTGGAGCCAGCGTGCGCTTGCCATTAGCTACAAGGCTCTCGTAAGCAGGCAAACCTG
>JAUWZY010000099.1 GCA_030615045.1 Chloroflexota bacterium | reverse complement strand
GGACCACTTGGAATGCCCTGACATCCGAATTACCTCTCCCTCTCGCCCGCTCTGTACGAAGTTTATCCCTTTTGAAAGGGGGTGTCAAATACCAATGACCGCTTCATTTTGCTATAATGAGAGAGATGGAGCGAATAATCTCAGCTAAGCCCAGGGCTGAAGACTTAGCCCTCGATCGCAGTTTACGCCCCAAGAGGTTAGCTGACTTCATCGGTCAGGAGAAGGTCAAGGAGAATCTCAAGATCGCCATCGCTGCCGCCCAGGGCCGCGGCGAGGCTCTGGATCATATCCTCTTTTATGGCCCTCCCGGCTTGGGCAAGACCACTTTGGCTCACATTATCGCCGCCGAGATGGGGGTCAATATCAAAGTCACCTCAGGTCCTGCCATCGAGCGCACCGGTGACATCGCCGCCATCCTCACCAGCCTCAACAAAGAGGACATCTTATTCATCGATGAGGTTCATCGTCTGGGGCGGGTGGTGGAGGAATTCCTTTATCCGGTGATGGAGGAATCTATCTTGAATATAATCATCGGCAAGGGTCCCGGGGCCAGGAGCCTGCGGTTGAACGTGCCCCAGTTCACCTTTATTGGAGCTACCACCCGCTTCGCCTTGCTCAGCCCGCCGCTCCGAGACAGATTCGGGGCTGTCTATCGCCTTGATTTCTATGACCAGAAATCCATTGAGATTATCCTCGAGCGCTCTGCTGAGCTCCTTGGCCTGGAGGCTGAGGATGGGGGGCTGAAGGAGATCGCGCGCCGCGCCCGGGGCACCCCCCGGGTGGCAAATCGCCTGCTCAAGCGAGTTCGGGATTATGCTCAAGTTATGGCGCAGGGGGTTATCACCGAGGAGGTGGCCCTTGAAGCTTTAGCTAGGCTTGAGATTGATGCCAAGGGGCTCGATGATATCGACCACAAGGTCTTGCGCACCATCATGGAAAAGTTTGATGGCGGACCGGTGGGGCTGGATACCATCGCTGCCTCCATCAGCGAGGAAGCTGATACCATTATGGATGTCTATGAGCCTTATCTGCTGCAGCTCGGCTTCTTGGAGCGAACCCCTCGGGGTCGGGTTGCCACCCGCCTCGCCTATGAGCATCTGGGCTTGCCTTACAAAAAGGGACAGCCCGGCTTATGGTGAAGAACATGGCCTCCATCCTCCTTCACTGCTGCTGCGGTCCTTGCGCCATCTCTACAGTGAACTCCCTGCGAGAGCAGGGGCACGAGGTCACCGCCTTCTGGTACAACCCCAACATTCACCCCTATCTTGAGCACCAGAGGCGGCTTGAGTCGATGAAAGCCCTGGCCCAGAAAATGGACCTGCCGCTTATCATCGCTGAGGGCTATGAGATGCTTGCTTACTTCAGGGCGGTGGTGGGGCATGAGGGGAATCGCTGCCCCGATTGCTACCGGCTGCGGCTGAAGAAGACGGCAGAGGTCGCTGCGGAGAGCGGCTTCGCCGCTTTTATCACCACCCTGCTCATCAGTCCCTATCAAAAACATGAGCTGCTGCGCCAGATAGGCGAGGAGATGGCAGGGGAGCACGGCGTCGCCTTCCACTATCAGGACTTCAGGGAAGGCTTTAGAGAGAGCCACAGGCTGGCAAGGGAACTTGAGCTCTACCGCCAGAAATACTGCGGCTGCCTCTACAGCGAGTGGGAGAGGTATGGCAAGGTGAAGATTCGCAGTGACTAAGAAAGAAAGCAGGGCCTAACGGCCCTGCTTTCCACTCCTCACACTTGGCTATGCTACGGTGCGTAGAATCCAAAACCTGCTGATGTCGGGCTGAGGTATTCTACTCCATGGTATCCGCCATATGGATCATTGTATACGCTCTGGATTGTGGCGAATTGCCCCCAAATAGACGGGCCAATCTCCGTTCCATCAGCGGTGTACCACAGTTCAACATCGTCGTCGGGCTTGCCGTTGCCGTTGGTGTCAACATAATATGCGTCGTCCGGCACGGCAACTATTTTCACAAAATATTCCCACTGGTGCTGCTTATCGTCGTCTCCGATATAGGTTTGCTTCATGTGGTTTGTCACCCAAGCCCCTGAGCCTATGTAACTCGCATATCCATGGTGTCTATCCAATTTTCCATCGTCATCGCAGTCCTTGTTGCTCAGCCAGGCATCGTTCCACTTCATGATCAGGTCGACATCGCACTATGGTCCGCCGGCAACCCTGTCGTAGTCGCAGTATCTTCCATTGAACATGTGCGCCTGGTAGTTGTACCCAAACTCGTCATAGCCTACCGTTATCAGGCTGCCGTCCGAGGCCTCTATATTCCCATCCTGTATCGTGTTGCAGCCGTTTTTTTCGCCGCTGCTATTCCACCTGTCAATCCACCTATCAGCGCCAGCAACAATGCCGCCACTATGGCGAAAATCGCAAGCTTCTTCATCCTTCATCACCTCCTCTCTTTTCGGTTTTGCGCCATCCCAATCAGATGCTGTTTACAAAATAATCGTGCTCTGCATCACCTCCTTCTTTGTTGGTTTAGCGCCATCTCAATCAGATGGTCTTTACAAATATAATATAATCGTGTATGAGAAATCGCATGCTGTAATCTGATAGGTGAATCGTATGTTTCACTCGCAGATGAGTGATGTCAACATCAATTATGTTCCCTTTGCTTAACCTTTCCTCCATCCTTCCCTTTTGTGGCAAAGGATGTACAAATGGTACGCAGCGGGAAAAAAGGCAAAACCGCTAAGCAGGTAAAGGATATGCACAATAGCACACCTGCATCCCTGCTCACAATCAAAGAA
>JAUWZY010000011.1 GCA_030615045.1 Chloroflexota bacterium | reverse complement strand
TGTGGACCACTGCGCCGTGGGTGATGACCACATTGTTGCCGATCTCCATCGGCTCCCCTGGCATGCCATGGATGACGCAATTGTCCTCGACGTCGGTGTTACTGCCGATCCTGATCTTGGTGAAGTCGGCCCTGACCACGGCGCCGGGCCAGACAGCCGAGTTTGGGCCGATTTCCACGTCGCCGACAACATAGGCTGCCTCGCTGACCCAGGCTGATTCAGCTATCTTTGGGCTCTTGCCATCAAAGCTCCTGATCATCTTCCCTCCGTTTGCCATTTTAGCTGCCTTGCGCAGGGTGTCAAGAAAAGCTATATTGTCTAAGCCGTGGGTTTTGTTGTATACTTTTGCCTGTGAGCGGCGGGCAATGAAGAAAGGGCGGGTTTTCTCTGGAGCCAGACCCACAGGAAGGCAACATATTGGAAATTACCTCGGCGCCATCAAGAACTATGTTGCCCTTCAGGATGACTACGATTGCATTTACTGCGTTGTCGATGTCCACGCCCTGACAACTATGGAGGATGTGGGCGAGATCAGGGAGAACACCCGAGAGATGATGCTCGACTGGCTGGCGGCGGGGCTGGACCCGGAAAGGAGCATCATCTTCGTCCAGTCCAGGGTCCCCGAGGTCCTGGAGCTTTACACCTTTTTCAGCATGATCACCCCTTTAGGCCGGCTGCTCAGGATCCCAACCTTCAAGGAGAAGGCTCGGATGCAGCCCGATAACGTGAATTATGGGCTCGTCGGCTACCCGGTGCTGATGGCCGCCGACATCTTGCTTTATAAAGCAGAGGTCGTCCCTGTGGGCGAGGATCAGGCATTTCACTTGGAGTTTGCCCGAGAGACGGCACGGCGTTTTAATCTCCTCTTTGGCCAGACCTTCCCCGAGCCCCAGATCAGATTGACCACTGCCCCCCTGATCCTGGGGCTCAATGGCGTTAACAAGATGAGCAAGAGCTTGGATAACGACATCGAGCTGGCGGCATCCCCCGAGCAGACCATGGAGCGGGTGATGACCGCATTCACCGACCCCGCTCGCCGCTACCTGAGCGATCCAGGGCATCCTGATGTCTGCAATATCAATCACCTACATCAGTTCTTCACCGATTCCGCCGACCGGTCGGCTATTCAAGAGGCCTGCCGCAAGGCTGAGATCGGCTGCGTCGAGTGCAAACGTATCCTGGGCAGCAACATAAATAAGGCCCTGGAGGACTTCCGGGAAAAGCGGGCTGAGATTGCCGCCAAGTCCGGCTATATTGACGAGGTTCTCGCCGACGGGGCAAGCCGAGCCGAAGCTATAGCCAAGGAAACCATCTTCGAGGTCAAGCAAAATATGGGGCTAATCTAAGCCCCAGCTCAGGATATCCAAGAACCAGTAGCCATCCCTGAGCACTTTGTCGCCATCCAGAATCTTCAATCGCAACTCTCGAATCAGCTCTTGATCAACCTTGCGCCCCAGCCATCCCTGCCCAAATAATCGCTCTTGGCACTGACCACAACTGCCTCAAATCCCTCAGCTACGAACTCCGCCGCGGCACCCCATAGAGGCATTATTGGTTCGATCTCCACCTCAGCACAGACCGTCTGGTTGTTTTGCCACTTCCCATGTTGACAACATGTGCTATAATGGGACTATTGTACTACGGAAACTGTTTCCAAAGTACTATGAAAGCTATTTCCAAAGTACTATGAAGATTATTCCCTACCTTGTAATCGGTCTGATTTGCCTAACCTTCGGTGATATTATCTCAACATTCATTGGGCTGTCTTTGGGTGCAGAGGAAATGAATCCGCTGTTCCATTGGCTGACGCCAGCTGGCACAGTCGCCTTGAAGATGGCGTGGCTGGTTGCCGTCTCCTTGATTCTGTTGGCATGGGCGAATTCCCCGTCAAAAGGGTACAGAAGCCTGTCATTTTTTACTGCAACTGTTTTCATTTCGATGCAGCTATTTGGCGTGGTGAACAACTGCATAGTGTGCCTTTGATTTATTACACGCCCCTCATCGACTATAGACTGCTCACAAATCGCCTCATCCGCTCCAGAGCCTCCTCGATGTCGGATAGCGAGGTGGCGTAGCAGCAGCGGAGATATCCCTCCCCGCACTCTCCGAAGGTTGAGCCGGGAACTGCCAGTACCCTCTGCTCGACAATAAGCCTCTCGACGAACTCATCGGAGGAGAGCCCGTATGATTCGATCGAGGGGAAGGTATAGAAAGCCCCTTTAGGCTCAAAGCAAGGGAGCCCGATCTCATTTAGCCCTTTAACTATAGCTCGACGGCGGCGGTCATATTCCATGACCATCTCCTTGACTGCGTCCTCGCCCTCCCTGAGGGCTTCCAAAGCTGCCATCTGCCCCATCACCGGGGCACAGAGCATGGTATATTGATGGATCTTGAGCATAGCCTCGATGAACTCAGCCGGAGCTGCGGCATAGCCTACGCGCCATCCGGTCATGGCATAGGCTTTGGAGAAGCCGCCAAGGTAAATGGTGCGCTCCTTCATCCCAGGCAAGCTGGCAAAGCAGGTGTGCTCCACACCATAGACCAAGCGGTCATAGATCTCGTCTGAAATCACAATTAAGTCGTGGCGCCGGGCTAACTCGGCAATCTGCTCCAGGCCTGCCCTGTCCATCACCGCACCGGTGGGATTGTTGGGATAGCCGAGCAGGATGGCTTTAGTTCGCCCGCTGACCCGTTTTTCTATCTCAGCGGCCTGGACTTTGAACTCGTTTTCCACGGTGGTAGGCACGGGGATGAAGTTAGCGCCGGTCAAAATGGTGCACGGCATGTAGGATACATAGCTTGGTTCAGGGGCTAAGACTTCATCGCCGGGGTCGAGGATGGCTCTCAGCGCCAGGTCGAGAGCCTCGCTGACGCCTACGGTGATCATGAGTTCGCTATTGGGGTCATAATCCAGGGAGTAGCGGCTTTTCAGGTGTCGGCTCAGCTCCTGGCGCAGTTCGAGCAGCCCGTAGTTTGAGATATATGCGGTATAGCCTTTCTCGATGGCATAGATCCCGGCCTCGCTGATATGCCACGGGGTGACGAAATCGGGCTCGCCAACTCCAAGTGAGACAACGTCCTCCATCGAAGACACCAGGTCGAAGAATCTCCTGATGCCCGATGGGGAGATTTTCATTACTCGTTGTGAGATGGGACTGCGGATATTTTGCACCGAAAACCTCCTACAGCGTTAGTGGCAGCCGACGCGCCTTCTCCTCGCCATCCAAGATCTCCCCGTCCTCTTTATATCGCTTGAGCAGGAAGTGGGTTACAGTCCCCAGCACCGACTCCAAAGGAGCCAGCTTTTGAGCCACGAAGGAGGCTATCTCCTGCATCGTCCTCGCGGTGACCAGAACGGCGAGGTCGTAGGCCCCGGAGACGAGGTAAACAGAGCGAGCTTCGGGGAAGCGATAGATGCGCTCGGCAATGGCATCAAAGCCGACATCGCGCTGTGGCTGGACCCTAACCTCGATCAGCGCCCAGACCTGCTCCTGGCCAAACTTCTCCCAGTTGATCACCGTTTTGTATTTGAGGATGGTTCGATCCCTCTCCGCTTTCGTTATCGCCTTCTTTACCTCGGAAGCGGGCACCCCGGTCATGGTGGCAATTTGCTCCGCGGTAAGTCGAGCATCTTTTTCCAGTAGCTCCAGGATTTCCTTCATGACCTCACCCCCTTAAACGCCATTTATCAGCTCAACCGCCGACCATATATCTTGTTGCTCCTGATAGCAAAGCTCGAAAAGCCTTTCCTCATCAGTGCGTACCAGAAAGTGCCTTTCTCTTGGCTCCAGCCATTCCCTTTCAATCTTGGCCACCTGATGCGTTTCTCCCTGCCAGTGGAATGAAGCAGGGCGCTCAGCGTAGACATGCCCTGAGTAGCATTTGACTTGGACCGGCTCTGCCATCACTTTACCGCCAAGATGTCTGAGAAGGAATGGAAGACATAATCCGGCTCGGCAGCCAGGTCATGCAGCTCCTGCTTGCCGCCGACTACGAATCCAGATTTGACACCTGCTTCTCTGGAAGCCAAGATATCGCTGTTGGTATCGCCGATATAAATCACTTCCTCCCCAGGGATTCCTAAGCACCTTAATATCAATGTCAGCCCTTCCCCATGCGGCTTGACAAGGGTCACATCGTCTCTGGTTACCATAATATGAAAAAGTTTGTCTATTTCAAATTTCTCCAGGGCTTTCTTTGAACCTCTCCACCCGAATGTGGTAAAGAGACCTATTGTAGCACGGGAATGTAGCTCGGTGAGTGTATCCTTCATATCATCTCTTGGCTTCCCTCTGGCCAAGGACTCCAAATCGAAGGAATCATAGACCTCGCCGATTCCCCTTTTAACCTCATAAGCTGGCACATTGACGCTGCCCAGCAAAGCATATCTTAGAGCCTCATTAATCACTTCATTGAAACGGTTCATTTTCAGCAGCTTCTCCTTATCGAAGCCCATTTCCTCCAATTTCAGCTTGGCTTCTTTAACTGCCTGCTCTAAGCTCCACTTGAAATGTCCCAATGTCCCCTCAAGGTCAAAAATATATGCTTTGAACATTCAACACCTCATCTCTATCTCCAAGATGTCTGAGAAGGAATAGAGGATATAATCTGGCTCGGCAAGCAAGTCGGGCAATTGCTGCTCACCGCCGACTATGAATCCAGCTTTAATACCGACTTCCTTGGCAGCTAAAATATCTCTGGTGGTATCGCCGACATAAATCGCTTCCTCCCCAGAGATTCCCAAGCACCTTAATATCAATATCAGCCCTTCCCCGTGCGGCTTGATAAGGGTCACATCGTCTCTGGTTACCATGATATGGAAAAGTTTGTCTATTTCAAATTTCTGCAGAGCTTTCTTCGCCGCTTTCCAGCCCATTGTGGTAAAAAGACCTATTGTAGCACGGGGATGTAGCTCGGTGAGTGTCTCTTTCACATCCTCTCTTAGCTTCCATCTGGTCAAGGCATCCAAGTCGAAGAAGTCATAGACCTCGCCGATTCCTTTCTTAACCTCATAAGCGGGCAAATTGACCCTTCCCATCAAAGCATCTTTCATCGTCTCATTAAGCAATTCATTGTAAGACTCTATTTTCAGCAGCTTTTCCTTATCGAAGCCCATTTCCTCCAACTTCAGCTTGGCTGCTTTGATTCCCTGCTCTAAATTCCACTGAAAATCCACCAGTGTCCCCTCGAGGTCAAAAATATACGCTTTGAACATTTAATACCTCCCGATGTTATAGCGGCGGCCTCCTCTTGTGCCAGTCTGTCGCCTGCTCATAGGCGAAGCCGATGCGTATCAATGTCTCCTCGGAAAATGGCTTACCGAGTATCTGCATTCCCACCGGCAAACCATCCGAAAAACCGGCGGGGATGGAAAGCCCGGGGATGCCGGCGATGTTTATCGGCAGCGTGCAGACATCGCTCAAATACATCTGAAGCGGGTCCTCCACCTTCTCGCCGAGCTTAAACGGGACTGTGGGCGAGGTTGGAGTCACCAGGGCATCGAACCGCTCAAAGGCTTGCTCAAATTCACGCCTGATCAGAGTGCGCACCTTTTGCGCCTTCAGATAATAGGCATCGTAATAGCCTGCGGACAGAGCGTAGGTTCCCAGGATGATGCGCCGCTTGACCTCGGGGCCAAAGCCATATTGTCGTGTCTTGTCCATGGCGTCCCACATGCTCTCGGCGTCGCTGGCGGAGAAACCGTATTTCACCCCATCATAGCGCGCCAAGTTCGCTGAGGCTTCGGAGGGGGCGATGATATAGTAGGCAGCCAATGCGTAGCGGGTATGGGGCAGCGAGGTCTCCTCAACCTCAGCCCCCAGTTGCTCCAGTTTTGCGATGGCATCCCATATCACCTGCTCCACCCCGGCCTCCATCCCGCGCACAAAGTATTCCTTGGGAATGCCGAGGCGCAGCCCCTTTAGCTCTGGAATCAGCGACTTGGTATAGTCCGGGGTCGGCTGGGGAACGGAGGTGGAATCCCTGGGGTCATAGCAGGCGATGGCATTCATCACTAAAGCGCAGTCGGTGACATCCTTAGTTAGGGGGCCGATCTGGTCCAGGGAGCTGGCGAAAGCAACCAAGCCATAGCGGCTGACCCGGCCATAGGTGGGCTTAAGCCCGACGACATTACAAAATCCGGCAGGTTGGCGGATGCTGCCCCCGGTATCCGAGCCAAGGGCATAGATGACTTCGTCAGTTGCTACTGCCACTGCTGGGCCACCGCTTGAGCCACCGGGTACTCGCTCTCTATCCCAGGGGTTTCTGGTCGGGAAAAAGGCGGAATGCTCATTTGAGGAGCCCATGGCGAATTCATCCATATTCCCCTTGCCCACTATCACCGCTCGCTCCCGGTTCAGCCTTTGCATCACTGTGGCATCGTAAGGAGGGACGAAGTTCTCCAGCATCCTTGAGGAGCAGGTTGTGGCGATGCCCTTAGTGCAGATGTTGTCCTTAATCATCGTGGGAATGCCGACAAGTGGTGAGGCATCGCCGGCTCTGATTCGCTCGTCGGCTTCTCGAGCTTGCATTAAAGCCAGATCTTCGGTCACAGTGACGAAGGCATGGATCTGCTCCTCAACTTGAGCGATGCGGCCGAGCACAGCCTCGGTCAGCTCGAGGGCCGAGATCTCCCTTTTCCACAGCAGCTCGTGTGCCTCGTGGCTGGTCAGCTGATATAATCTCAGTTCTCCCTCCTCTTGGGAATTTGCTATGTTCACTCCAGAACCGCCCGCACCCGGAAGTAGCCGTCTTCCGCTTGCGGTGCATTTTCCAATACCTCATTCTGTGGCCAGGAGGGCAATACCTCATCGTCTCGAACTACACTGTCCAAGGCGATGACATGGGCTGTGGGCTGGACATCGGCGGTGTCTATCTCCTGGAGCACCTCGAAGTTTTCCAGGATATTTGATAATTGCTCCCTGAACCTCTCTATCTCCTCCTCAGAGAGCCCTAATCGAGCGAGAAAGGCGATATGCTCCACATCCTCACGACTCAGCTTCAATCCCTCACCCCCTAAGAACCGATAAAGCGATTTCTCATTATAGCATCCCATGGCGAATTGAGGCAAGCTGTTGCCTGAAGGGAACCCCACAGATTGACAACAAATCGGCTATAGCCTATACTGGCAGTGAAGGAGTGATAGTATGGCTGAGACTATATTCAGCATAGAGTGGGGACCCGAGGAGGAGTTAATAGTCCGCTTCAAGTCCAAGAATTTGCATGTGAAGCGTGTTCCAGTAAGGGGTCATCTTAGAGCGGCAAGCAGAGAAGTGCTCCTCGCCTTTCGTCGCGCGCTTGATGAAGCTATTTCCGCCGTCGAGGGTGAGGAGAAGCCAAAAGAAAAGGTTGACATCGAGTAGCTGGGAGAAGACATTATATGCGGGATTACCGAGCCGAGAATATCCGCAATGTGGTCTTGCTCTCCCATACCGGTGCCGGCAAAACCTCGCTTGCTGAAGCATCGCTTTATGACTGCGGAGTGATAACCAGGCTGGGCAGGGTCGACGATGGCAATACCACCTCAGATTATGACCTCGATGAAATAAGGCGCCAGAGCAGCATCAACCTCTCCGTTCTCCCCCTGGAGTGGAAGGGGAGCAAGGTCAATATCATCGATACCCCGGGCTATGCTGATTTTATCGGTGAAGTCCGCGCGGCGCTGCGAGTCGCCGATGCGGCTGTGATCGTTGTCTGCGCTGTCTCCGGTGTGGAAGTAGGCACTGAGCAGGTTTGGAGCTATAGCGATGAAGTTGGCTTACCTCGCCTCATCTTCGTTAATAAAATCGATCGCGAGCACGCTGATTTCTACAAGACGGTGGCCCAGATTCAAGCCAAATTCGGCCGGAAATGCATCCCATTGCAACTGCCGATAGGCTCTCAGGATAGCTTTGCCGGCGCAGTCGATTTGCTAACCGGCACATCCTCGCCACTGGAAGGCGAGGTCGAGCCCTTCCGCGAGCGGCTGGTCGAGGCCGTGGCCGAGGCGGATGACGATCTGGCCACCAAATATCTGGAGGGGGAGGAGTTAACCGAAGACGAACTCCGCAGTGGGCTCAGAGCAGGGGTCATTTCGGGGGCTATCGCGCCCATCTTGGTGGGGACTGCGCTGAATAACAAGGGCATCTCCGAGCTACTGGATGCCATTTGTCAATATCTACCCTCACCTAAGGACAGGGGCAAGATCATGGCCCAAGACCCGAATACTGAGCAGGAAGTAGCCATCGAGCCCGAGGAAGAGGGCCCGCTCTCTGTTTTTGTGTTCAAGACCAGCGCCGACCCCTATGTGGGCAAGCTTAGCTACTTCCGGGTGTATAGCGGCACCCTGCGCAGCGATAGCAACGTGTGGAATGCCAGCAAAGGCAGAGCAGAGCGCATCGGGCAACTATATACCATCAGGGGCAAGGCGCAGGAGCCAACAGCGCAGGTGAGCGCTGGCGACCTCGGGGCTGTAGGCAAGCTGGCGGAGACCGGCACCGGAGATACCCTTTGTACTCAAGCTCGGCCCTTGGCATTTGCCCCCATTTCATTCCCCATCCCCTCATTAAGTGTAGCAGTGCACCCCAAGACCAAAGCCGATGTCGATAAACTGGGGACAGCGCTTTCCCGGCTGAGCGAGGAGGACCCTTCTCTCTCCGTTCGTAGGGAGCCCGATACCGGAGAGATCATCCTCTGCGGCTTGGGAGAAGCTCACCTTGAGGTCGCTGTGGAGAGAATGCGGCGCAAGTTGGGCGTTGATGCCGATCTGGAGCTGCCAAAGATCCCCTATAAAGAGACCATCACCACCACGACCAAGGCTGAGTATAAGCATAAGAAGCAGACCGGAGGCCATGGTCAGTATGGTCATGTCTTCTTAGAACTGGAGCCTTTGTCCCGAGGCACCGGCTATGAATTCGCTGATAAGGTGGTGGGTGGGGCCATACCCAAGAACTACATCCCGGGAGTGGAGAAGGGGGTTCACGAAGCGTTGCAGGAAGGGGTTGTTGCCGGCTATCCCGTGGTCGATATCAAGATAACACTCTATGATGGCAGCTATCACCCTGTGGACTCATCGGATATCTCGTTCAAGATCGCCGGCGCTCATGCCTTGAGGAAGAGGGTAGCTCAGGCACAGCCAGTGCTACTCGAGCCCGTAATGAATGTGCGTATTACCACGCCCGAGGATTTCACCGGCGATGTTATCGGCGACCTCAATGGGAAACGGGCTCGGATACTGGGGATGAACCCGCAAAATGGGTCCAACCTGGTCGAGGCTCAGGTGCCCCTTTCTGAGATGCTCCGCTATGCCACCGAGCTGAGATCGATGACCCAGGCTCGTGGCAGCTTCACCATGGAGTTCAGCCACTACGAAGAAGTGCCGCCTCAGATCACTCAAAGGATCATCGCCGAGTTCAAGAAATGAGCACGGGCGTGGCATAAGACTTTCCCCTCTATGATGCCTCTAATAGTTATCTTGCCGGTACCAAATCGCCCAGAGACAGTGGTTTCGCCACAAGCTACCTCCCAAGCGGGCTTTACGCAAATATGGGTGTGTGATAAGATAATAAGTTGGGCGTAACAGTTTAAGCAAAGGAGAATACAAATGCCAGATAAAAAAACCATCGACCCAGCAGTAGTGGAGATGCTGGAGAAGGCTAAGGCTGATGGCGTCCTCACCATGTTTGACCGCGCTGAGGCCACTGCCCCCTGTCCCATCGGTCATCCCGGAAACTGCTGCCATGTCTGCTTCATGGGACCGTGCCGCCTGGTGGGCAAGACTACGGTTGGCCTCTGTGGGGCGACCAAGGAGACGGTGGCGGCGAGGAATCTGGCTCGGGCTATCGCCGCCGGGGCCGCAGCACACTCAGACCACGGCCGAGACATGGCTCTAACTCTGCTCGCCGCTGCTCAAGGGGAAGCCCTTGACTATCAGATAAAGGACGAGAAGAAGCTGAGAAAGGTAGCCCGATTATTGAATGTCTCGGAGCAAGAGAGAACTAAGGAGGAAGTGGCTGTTGACGTGGCTCTTGCTGCTTTGGCTGATTTCACCAGCGTAAAGGAAGAGGTAGCCTATGTAAGGCGAGCCCCGCCCAAGCGCCAAGCACTATGGCGCCGTCTTGACATTGCCCCTCGAGGCGTTGACCGGGAGATCGTGGAGGTTTTGCACCGCACCAATATGGGCACGGACCAGGATGCTGAGCATATCCTGACACAGGCCATGAGATGTGCTCTGGGAGATGGCTGGGGCGGCTCCATGCTGGCAACCGACATCAGCGACATCCTCTTCGGCACCCCGGGGCCGGTGGCTGCCCGCTCCAACTTCGGCATCCTGCGCGAGGATGAGGTCAATATTGTGGTTCACGGTCATGAGCCGACCCTGTCCGAGATGATCGTGGTGGCGGCTACCGACCCTGAGCTCATTGAATATGCTAAATCTAAGGGGGCTAAGGGGATAAATCTGGTCGGAATCTGCTGCACGGCCAACGAGATCCTGATGCGCCAGGGGGTGCCGGTAGTCGGTAATTTCCTGTCCCAGGAGCTTGCCATCGTCACCGGGGCTGTCGATGCCATGGTCGTCGATATCCAGTGCATTATGCAGGGAATTGTGGCCGCCGCCGAGCATTATCACACCAAGATCATCACCACCTCGCCAAAGGCACATATCACCGGGGCCACTCGCATCGAGTTCGATGAACATAGAGCTTTAGAAGTGGCTAAGGAGATCGTGCGCGCCGGCATCGATAACTTCCCCAACCGGGGTGGCGTCTATATCCCGGACTACGTAGACCATCTTGTCGCTGGCTTCTCTCATGAGTATATCAACTATATGCAGGGAGGGGTGTATCGAGAGTCCTTCCGTCCCTTGAACGATAATGTGATTAATGGCAGGATCAGGGGCGCCGCCGGGGTTGTGGGCTGCAATAACGCCAGAGTGACTCAGGATGATGTTCATCTTTATATCATTAAGGAGCTGATCAAGAACGATGTCTTGGTAGTGACCACTGGCTGCAACGCCATCGCCTGCGCCAAGCAGGGGCTGCTGACACCGGAGGTGATGGAGTTCACCGGGCCTGGGCTCAGAGAGGTCTGCCAGACCATAGGCATCCCGCCGGTGCTTCATATGGGCTCATGTGTCGATAATTCCCGCATCCTCACCGTCCTCGCCCAGTGTGCCACTGAAGGCGGGCTGGGGGAGGATATAAACAATCTCCCTGTGGCAGGATTCGCCCCGGAGTGGATGTCGGAGAAAGCCCTTTCCATCGGATGCTACTTTGTTGCCTCTGGTGTTACCACATGGATGGGCGTGGGCTCCCCTGTTGCTGGCAGCGAAGAGGTTCAGAGGATAATCACCGAAGGCTGGAAGGAGAAGATAGGCGCAGCTTATTACTTCGAGCCTGATCCAGAAAAGGCTGTGAAAGAGGCGCTGGCTCACATCGATGCCAAGAGAGCAGCTCTTAAATTGGAGGAGTACAGCCCAACAAGATACGCCAGGAGCGCTACCTATCTCCCTGGGGATTATGCCCCCTTCGAGGTCTTCGCTGAGGGCAGGTACTCAAGGGGAGGTTAATAGCCACCCGCTGTAACCCCATTACATAAAGGCTCTATGATTCAAAGCCTGGGCAAGAATCTATGCCTCCGCAGAAGCTAAAAGAGGAGATACTGAAAGACCCCGACCAGATAGCCACACTGACGCGGGAGGATGGGGAGTCTCTGCTCCGAGAGATGGAAGGGGTGCTGGCAAAGGAGCCCAAACTGCTCCAGCTGCCCAGCTCTGGATATGCCGTCTTCATTGGGGATACCCATGGTGACTTCGATGCTACCAAGAATGTCATCAGCAGATATCTGGGGAGCAACAATAAGGTCGTCTTTCTTGGGGATTATGTCGATCGCGGCCCGCAGTCAATGGAGAACATCAATTATCTAGCCCTATTAAAGTCGACCTACCCAGAAGATATATTCTTGCTTATGGGGAATCATGAAGTGCATGAGCTGATAAACTTTTACCCCGCTGATTTTTGGTGGGGCCTCGACCGCGAGCTGTATGACCGCTATACAGCCCTGCTGGCCAAGCTTCCATTAGCGGTCACGGCGCCGAACGGGGTACTGGCATTACATGGGGCGTTGCCCGATATGAAAAAGCTGAGCGACATAGACAAGATAAATCTGGGCAGCGAAGAATGGGTGACGATAATCTGGGGCGACTTTCAAAATAGCAGAGGCCGGTTTCTGGGAGGATATGTAGGTAGGCCTCAGTTTGGCCGCGATTATTTCAACGAGATCATGCAAAGATTCGACAAGAACCTGTTGATAAGGTCACATCAGCCATTTACACCGATTTTGTATGATAACAGATGCCTGACTTTATTCACTTCCTCTGCCTATTCCCCGTTACGGACAATCGCCATCGTCGACCTGGCTAAAGAGATAAAAACAGTCGATGATCTGATAATTGAAACGATTTAGATATGGAGCTCTATTATATCCCCATCCTCGAGGACGTGCTCTCTTTTCACTTTTTGTCCGTCGAATTTCCCTGAGCCCCAAACCAAGGCATATTTCAACTTATTGTGGAAGTCCTTGTGGATGTCCTCGGCAGCGTCTTCAACTGTGCTTCCCCTGCTTAAGACCACAGGCTCATCAAAATCCGGCTTTCTTCCCGGCGCCTTGGTGTATACCCGAATGACATCGAGCGCTTGGTAAATCTCCTTCCTCAATTCCTCGAGTCCAGTTCCCTCTTTAGCCGAGATGGTGATAAGGGGAAATTGGGCATCATACTTTGCGCTCAGCCTCTGGTAATTCTCGCTGGCATTATCCAGATCGCCTTTGTTCCCTATGACTAAGACGCTTTTCGCCATGGGCTCTATCCTGAGCTTGTTCAGCTCCTGGAGCACGGTCTCCACTTGATTTAGCGGCTCAGCGCCTAAATCGACAACGATTAAAAGGATATCTGCGCTTCTTAACAGGTTAACCAGCCATGGTTGGGACTCATGGTTGGTTATCGGGGGGATATCCACTATCTGTATCTGGATATTCTCAAACCCCATCATCCCGGGGATCGGGGTTTGGGTGGTGAAAGGGTAATTGGCCACGTCCGGGGTGGCATTGGTAATGGCTGATAGCAGCTGGGATTTGCCCACGTTGGGCAGCCCAAGCAATACAGCCTGCCCCGCTCCCTCACGCTTCACCTGATAGCCGAGCCCCTTTTTCCCGATGACATATTTTGTTTCCAGCTCCTCGGAGTGCCTCGACATCCTCCTCCTCAACTCGGCGCGGAGCTTATCAGTGCCTTTATGCTTGGGCATGATGGCCATCATATTCTCCAGAGCCCGGATCTTCTCCTGGGTATTCTTGGCCAGCCTGTAGCTCTTCTCGGCCTCAAAATACTGGGGTGGTAGGTTTGCTGGCATAACTACCTTCTGCGAAAAAGGCTGAGGAACCGATCCTCATATTCTCGGAACAGCCCCCATCGTTCCAGCTCCAATTTCAGTTCCTGGGGCTGGCGTTGCCCTTTCCAAACTTGATCGAAAATCTCCTCGATCCTGATCCTGACCCCTCTCGGGATGTGGCTGTCATCTACATCCAAAAGCCCTCTTCCCTGTAATTCAGCCACATTGTCGCGGAACGAGTTTGCTGTGAAATCATGGATGAACTTCATTAAAGAGATATCCCACATTTCGTCCACGCCCTTGATCACTGCGGCAAGTAGCTCCCTTTCCCATTCCAATTTGGCAATCAATTTAGCGGCTACTTCACTTAGCGGCTCAGAGACAATGTCTGTGCTGTTGAGCTCGTTCTTATAACGGTATAACAGCCCCGGCTCGTGGGGTCCATATTCTCGCAGTACGAATTCGGCATATTCCTTTCCATGCTCAAAGCCTTGGAAGAGATTGACCAGATAAGAGGGGGTCACAATTTTGGGTCTTTCTGCGATGACTTTGCCCTCTCTGATTACGGTCTCATCTCCGATGTCTGATGGCTCGGCATATACCGGCTCGGTGACTAAATAATAATGCACAGTGGTGCTACCGAAGGTGATCAAAGCCTGCTTAGGAGGCATTAACACCTCTGTGTTTTCAACCACATAGTCAATCTTCTCTCCCCAGGGCTCCATCAGCTGCCTTCCCTTTATGTCTATTATAGCAAAAGTTGATACCCCAAGGGAAAAGTGTCATCATAAATACAAAATACAGGGGAGCAAGTATATGGAAAGGCCCGGCGAGAAGAAGTTTCCCCATCTTTTTCAACCAGGACGCGTAGGAAAGTTCGAGTTGGCAGGCGAGGTTGCTGTGGGAAGAAGGGTCAGCATCTGAGGAGTCCGCAAATGAGGCACATCGACGGCGGGGCCAAATCCGGTAGTGGCACTATAGTCCGCTGTGCCACTGCCTTAGCTTCATTGCTTGGCCAGGGATTGCATATAACAGAGGTGAGAGCCAAGAGAGATAAACCTGGACTCAGAGCTCAGCACTTGAAGGCGATCTCAGCATGCCAGGAGATATGTGGTGGGGTGGTGGAAAAGGCAGAAATAGGTTCAAAGGAGGTCATATATAGGCCT
Organism: Chloroflexota bacterium; assembly: GCA_030615045.1. Classification (GTDB taxonomy): domain Bacteria; phylum Chloroflexota; class Dehalococcoidia; order SZUA-161; family JAUWZY01; genus JAUWZY01. The sequence goes on along the minus strand of JAUWZY010000011.1, from coordinate 1,566 downwards.
GGGGCAGAGATAAAAGGGGGCAACTATGCCTGGGATATAGGGACTGCGGGCTCAACGGTGATGCTTGCCGAGGCCATATTGCCGGTGGCCTGTTTCGCCAATAAACCGATGACATTCAGGGTTGAAGGAGGGCTATTTCAGGATTTCGCCCCCTCAGCTTATCATATGTGCTATGTCCTGCTCCCCATCTTAGCCCGGATGGGGGTCCATGCCGAGGCGGAGATGATCCGGCCGGGATATGTTCCTCGGGGCGGTGGCATCATCGAGGTAAAGGTCAAGCCGGTGAAACATGGGCTCAAACCTCTGAGGCTGCTAAAACAGGGCCAGATAACTGAGCTTAAAGGCATAGCTATTTCCTCCCATCTGAGCAAGCGAAGGGTGAGCCATAGAATGGCTCAAAGCTGTCAGGAGATATTGAGAGCAGAGGGATTTGAAGCTGAGATCGAGGAGGTTTATGATACCAGCTCGATCCAGGAGGGAGCTGCTTTAGCGCTTTACGCCGAGACCGACACCGAGTGTATAATCGGCGCCGACAGGGCTGGGGCCCCGAGGAGGAGGTCGGAGGAGATCGGCAAGCACGTAGCTCAAAGTCTCCTCCAGGATCTGAGGAGCGGAGCCACAGTGGATCGTTTTTCGGCCGATCAATTGATTATCTATGCTGCCCTGGCCCAGGGCACGACCGAATACTTGGTGCCGAGGATGACCGAGCATATTGAGACCAACCTCTGGCTGATTGTTGAGCTGCTGGGGGCCAAAGCGAAGGTGGAGGGAAACAGGATAGAGATCGAAGGGGTCGGATTCGAGAAATGAAGGTGAAGCTAAGGGGGATATACGCTATTGCACTGACTAAGCTCTTCCTTGAAAGCGGCTTCTCCTTGGCCCAGCCATCCTGGGAGATCGTGAGAAGGTTCGAGCTGGAGCCCAATTTCGACCTTCCTGGGGCGATTGTGGAGGATAGGAAGGATAAGCAAGGGGTGGTTGTCGCCGGAGATGCCCAACAGGCCCTCAAGCTGATCGAGGCCATGGGGGAGGGGCTCTTTGATATGGTAACGAGGCCGAGGGAGATCTCTGGCCACGATATTCAACTGGAAGTCCAGGTTGCTTCCGAACTCGCTTGCTTTGACATCGAATTCCCTTCCCTCTCCAAATCAGCGCTGGATAGACTGAGGGACGAGGTGGTGCCCACGGTTCGGGATCATCATAAGCTGAAGATCTTGGCCCCAAATTATATGGACTCGATGGAGGGGAGGATAGAAAGCTTCCCGGAGAGAAGAGAGAGGATTGAGCAGATATTAAGGAGCAGCCTTGTCCTCGACTATTTCCAGGAAGGTGAAGAGGTGAAAATAGACCATGTTAGACCCGAGGGAGAGGTTATATCCCTGAGCAAGGGCGAGGTCATAGATTTTGATCCCGAAAATGCCCTGATCAGGCTAAGGAGGCAAAGCAAAATGTTCCGCGCCGGAGCTTACGATGGCCTGGGCATAGCAAAGGAAGAGGGGGACTATGCGATAACAGAGGATCGGGAGCAAGACTGGGTGCTGAAACATGTATATTACTCCAAGGAAG
>JAUWZY010000042.1 GCA_030615045.1 Chloroflexota bacterium | reverse complement strand
GAGGAAATCACCGTTGAAATGTGGGATAAGCAGATGGCGGTGCAGCCCAAGGGAAGCTGGCTCTGTGCCAAGGCAGTTGCGCCCCAGATGAAAAAGCAGGGGAAGGGCAAGATCATCAACATCGCATCTGACACTGTATTTGTAGGCCGGCCGCAGAAGATGCAGTATATCACCTCAAAGGGAACGGTGATCAGCATGACCTATGTCATGGCTGAGGAGCTTGGCAAGTATAATATATGCGTTAATTCGGTGTGCCCCGGCTCTACCCTTTCCGAGGCTATGTTGCTCACCAGAACCGCTGAGGAGGCGGACAAGCTGGCCAGCACAAGGCAATGCATCAAGCGCGCCATATACCCAGAGGACATCGCAGGCACTGTTGCCTTTCTCGCCTCTGATGATGCCGATATGATAACCGGGCAGACAATCGCTGTCGATGGCGGCATGGCAAAGCACTGACAACGCTTCAGTCCTTCGGCACAATAACGGAGGTTCTCTTGCATCTTGGTGTAGCCATGTCTAATTCTTGTTCTGCCTTACCAAATCGGCTCCAATAAATCATGGTTGCCTCTATAGCCATATAGTAGTAGTATACTAATAGGGCTAAAAAGGGGCGCTTGACAAATTTGCGGATTTGTATAACACTATGATAACCTGTTGTAGTGGCTCCCGAAGAACTTATATTGGGATGTTGCATTTTACAGACCATGCCAAAGATAGAATGAAAGAAAGGGAAATATCGAAAGAGGAAATACAATATTGCCTTGAGAACTACCACACAAGTTATCCAGATGAAGATAATAGGAAGATGAATTATGTGTGTATAACCTCTACTGGTAGGAAAATCAGAGTCGTCATTGATGAAAAAAACCCAGTCCATAAAATGGTTATATCGGTGATGGATTAAGGGAAGGAAAAAAATGAAAATAAACTATGACCCCGACGCTGATGCTGTTTATATATATTTGAGTAATCAACCGTATGCCTATGGTAAAGACCTCGACAATGAACGGCGTATTGATTATTCTGCCGATAATACACCTATTGGCATTGAATTGCTGTCTGTAAGTAAGGGTGTGAACCCTGATGACCTACCAGAGCAAGATAAAATCATTAAGATCTTGGAAGCCAGTAACATTAAAGTTTTTGCCTAATCTCATATTCTTGTTGCTCCTATAGCTAAATCCATGAGCTTATCCTTCTAACCTTTGTAGCCTCCTTTCATTGAATAGCTACAGTCTAAACTCCATTACCCCCCGATGCAAGAGAGCCATAACTGATATCCTCTTGACAGCGTCGATCTTTCGTGCTATAAGTGGCGTATTCTATCCAATAAGGAGGTGGAATATGTCGTACGGCTATGATTTGCTGGAATTCTGTGGCGAGCCAGACATTGAGGCCTACAAGGTGTTGATCTTGGATGCGTTGCATTGGGTCTCCTGCCCTTATCCGCTCTTTTACTATGGAATGGGGGAACATCTGTGGCTCCATCCCTATCACTTCGCCTATGATGACTTTCACGCGCCGACGAAGCGGGGCTCGGGATGGCGGTCTTACAAAGGCTACTGCTATATAACTGCGGACCCGACAAGTGATGCGGAACGCAAGGAGCGGGAGCCCAAATTCAAGGAGTACATGACCAAGGTTCTGGCGGACCCCTCCGCCCCTTGGGAGAGGCTGAAGCAGGATCTAAGGGCTCGGTACGGCCCGTTCATGGATCGGAACATAGAGCAGCTGGGCGACGGACACTTCTGCGGTCATCTCTGGGATGTTTGGGACCTTGACCGCAGGATGTGGGAGATCCATTTCGAATGCTTGGATCTGTATTCTGTGGTGCTTGCCACTTGGCGCGATATGGCGGCAGAGATGCTCCAACTACATTACACAGACCCCCTCTATGCCACGCTGATGTCCGGCTACGATAATGACCTGTTCCGGCTCAATAAGGGGCTGGCTACCCTGGCCACCAGGGCGATGGAGCTCAAGCTTGATGATGCATTCAAGCTCCCTGATGAACAGGTGATGCCGGCGCTGGAGCAAACCGCTGCCGGAAAGGAGTGGCTGGAGGCATTCCATCACTTCCTCTATGAAGAGGGCTTCCGCGGTCAGGGGTGGCGGATGCAGAACATGCTCGAGTACTGCACCCCAACCTGGTTTGAGAAGCCACACCTGGCTATTGCTGATATCAGGCGCTTAATGGCTATCGGTGGTGTTCATGCCCCTGAGATGCGGATAGAGCGGCTGAGAAAGGAGAGGGAGGAGGCGGAGAAGGAGGTCTTGGCTAAGATCGCTCCTGCCGACCGGGAGTGGTTTGAGCTCCTGATGAGGGCCAGCCAGGCATTTACCGTCGCCTGCGAGGAGCATAACTACTGGTGTGAGTTCAGGGCATTCTCCCTGGTCAGGCTTGCCGCCTTGGAGGCGGGGAAGAGGATGGTAAAGTCTGGGGTTCTGGAGGACCCAGAGGATGTTATGTACCTGCTCATGCCCCAGATTGTTTTGGGCGCTGCGGGTCGAGAGCGCAATGCCGCTCCGATAAAGGCGGCCGTGAAAAGGAATAGGGAGGAATTCGAGTACAATCGCACCCTGTTTGATAAAGGGGAGATGCCGATGTTCCTTGGCGACCCTTCATTCATACCCTATGTGGTAACTGTGGATCCACTGTTAAATGTTCAGATATCACCGCAACTGGCCAAGCCTGAGGAAGTCGGTGCCACCTGTGTCGGCGCTGCCGGAGCTCCCGGCGTAGTGGAGGGCACTGCTCGCGTGATCATGGGTCCACATGAATGGGGTAAGGTTCAAGCGGGTGATATCATGGTTGCTCCTCTGACCATGGCTACCTGGACTCCACTTTTCAGCACCATCAAGGCTGTGGTCACCGACCATGGGGGGATGCTGTCTCACCCTGTAATCGTGGGCCGCGAATATGGCATACCGGCTGTTGTCGGCACCATGGATGCCACAAAGAAGATCAAGGACGGAGACAGGATCAGGGTTGACGGCAACTTGTGCCGGGTCTATGTTTTAGAGTCTAAGTAATAGTGGAAGCTCCCCGCCAACGAGCGGCAAAGTGGTTTGGTTAACAGCGACTGTGCTGGCGGGGAGCTTTTCCGCCTCTATCACCGCGCCATCCATAGGGCGCATCCCCTGTGAATGAAGAATCTGCCTCCCATTACGCTCAAGTCTTTTTGTAGCGCATGAGCTGTGGCATGGGTGGCAGCTCCTTGACGACCGCTCTGATATTGCATTACACTGCATAGCAAAGGGCGCTTCATAGGACGGGGCAGTCCACGACTTCCGCAGTATTAATAAGGATATAAATGGGAGCTACGCCAGAAAAGGGGAAACAAAAGCATCTGGTCGTGTTTCAGCCATCGGGCCGCAGAGGCTACATCGATGAAGGAAAAACCATCAAACAGGCTTCCCGAGAGTTGGGCGAGGAGTTAGAAGGCATCTGCGGTGAAAAGGCCACCTGCGGCAAGTGCAAGGTCAGCATCCAGTCAGGTTTCTTTGCCCGATATGGCATCGAATCACGGATGGAAAACCTCTCCCCGATCGAGGACAGTGAGCGCAAATTCTTCACCAAACGCCAGGAGCTGGATGGCTACCGGCTGGCTTGCGTGGCTCGCATCTATGGCGATGTCTTGGTCTTCGTCCCCGAGGAGAGTCGGGCGGGCAAGCAGATTGTGCGCAAATCGATCACTGAGAGGGCCATCGAGCTCAAGCCAGCGGTGAGAAAATACTACGTAGAATTGGTCCCCGCTGCCCTGGAGGACCCTCGGGGCGACTGGGAGCGTCTGCAGGCCGAACTCAATAGCAGGTTTGACTTGGGCCAGCTAATCATTGACTATCAGGTGCTCCTCGGCTTACAAAAAGTCATACGCCAGGGCGATTGGAAGGTAACGGTATCGGTGTGGATGGATAGGGAGGTGATCAAGGTAGAGCCCGGACTTGTGCCCAGAGGCTATGGGCTGGCGGTGGACATCGACACGACCACGGTGGCTGGTTATCTCTGCGACCTGACCAGTGACGAGGTGGTGGCCACCGATGCCATGATGAATCCGCAAGTGATCTATGGCGAGGATGTGATGACTCGCATCACCTATGCTATCAGCAAGGAAGACGGCTTGCAGAGCATGAACCGGGCCATCGTTAAGGGTGTTAACCAGATGGCGGGGCGGGTGGCTCTTCAGGCTGGCATTAAGCGCCGTGGCATTCTTGACCTGACCGTCGTGGGCAATACTTGTATGCACCATCTCTTTCTGTCTATCGATCCTCAGTATCTGGGCCGGGCTCCTTTCCCTCCGAGCATCCATCATTCCCTGGACATCAAGGCTCGCGACTTGGGACTCAAGATCTGCCCGGGGGCTTACGTCCATGTCCTTCCCATTGAGGCTGGCTTCGTGGGGGCTGATAACGTAGGGCTGCTCATCGCCGAGGAGCCCCATAAGCAGGATGAGATGGTGCTCGCCATCGACATCGGCACTAATGGCGAGCTGGTCTTGGGCAACCGGGAGAAGCTCGTCTCCTGCTCCTGCGCCACCGGCCCAGCCTTCGAGGGAGCCCATCTCAAATACGGGATGCGCGCCGTTCCAGGGGCCATCGAGAAGGTAGAGATAGATCCTGATACCAAGGAGGTGCGCTTCAAGGTTATCGGCAACGCGGAGTGGAGTACCGATTTGGAGGCTGTGGCGGCCAAGGGCATCTGCGGCTCGGGGATAATCGATGCTATTGCCCAGATGTTCAAGGCGGGGATTTTACAGCGAAATGGCCGTTTAAACACCGATCTGGAGACCCCTCGTTTGCGCGTTACCGGGGACGGGCCGAAATTCGTCATCGCCTGGGCCGATGAAACCTCCATCAGTCAGGATATCGTCATCTGCCAGGATGATGTGGCAGCGGTACAGCTGGCCAAGGGGGCGATGTATGCAGGAGCCAAGCTGCTGATGCGTCGCTTGGCTGTGGACAGACTGGACAAGGTCATTCTGGCCGGAGCGTTCGGCACTTACATCGACAAGGAGTCGGCTGCAACCATCGGGCTTTTCCCCGATTGTGCTTTGGAGAATATCTACGCCGTGGGCAATGCCGCCGGCGATGGCGCGCGCATAGCTCTGCTCAACGTGGACGGGAGGAGGGAGGCCAGCGAGGTCGCGAGAGAGGTGGAGTATATAGAATTGACTCTGGAATCCGATTTCCAGAGACAGTTTGCCCAAGCCATGTATCTCCCACACATGAAGGATACCTTCCCGCAGCTAAAGCACCTTCTCCCGAAGAAGGTGACCGGGTGAGCACTAAAAGGGGCATATGGTTGCTGTTCGGTTACGCCTTGGAGCACCAGGTTTGCAATATCTATCATGGCAGCGGAGGGATTTGAACCCACGACCAAGGGCTTATGAGTCCCCTGCTCTACCCCTGAGCTACGCTGCCTTTTGCCAAATCGAGATTTTAATGCCTATCAGGTTCCCGCTGGTCTTTCTCCAAGGCCAAGGACATTGATCAGCTTTGACTGGTCGGATACCACGATCTTGGTGTTGTCTGCCAGGGATGCCTGCGTCACTTCAAGTTGTTTTAGAACCTGAGCATTGCCGACAAAGAATTGGTCAGCTGCTGCTGATACCTTCTGTATTGCTTCTGCCTCTCCTTCAGCCATCAAAATCGTCGCTTGCCTTTCGCCTTCAGCCGTTAATATCGCCTTCTGCTTCTCGCCTTCAGCTATCAGTATCGTATTCTGTCTGTCCCCCTCCGCCTCCAGTATCTGTTTTTCCCTATATGCCTCTGCGGCCAAAATGGTAGCCCTCTTCTCCCTCTCCGCCTTCATCTGCTTGCTCATGGCATCGGCAATGTCATGGGGTGGGTCAATCCTCTTTAATTCAACCCTTGTGACCTTTACCCCCCATCTATCGGTAGCCTCATCGAGCGTCGTGCGCAGTGCTGCATTAATGCGCTCCCTGGATGTCAGCGTCTCATCAAGGGTCATGTCGCCGATTAGATTCCTGAGGTTTGTCTGCGCCAGTTGGCTGATAGCATAGCCGAAATTAGCGATCTCATACTTAACTGCCTTGGGGTCAACAACATAATAGTAGATGATGGCATCAACATCTACAGTCACATTGTCTCTGCTGATAACCCCTTGAGGTGGCACATCGATGACGTTCTCGCGCATATCTACCCTGGCTACAAGCGAATCCCTAATAGGCACCAAGAAGTGAATCCCCGGATCCCAGACAGCCTTAAATTTGCCCCAGCTCTCCACTATCCCCTTCTCAGCTTGATGTACTCTGTATGCGAACAACATAATTACCCTCCTCCTACTTTTTTGACCTCTAAAGTGACTCCACTCACCCCGATAACCTCCACTTCCTCTCCTTCCTCAATATTCTCTTCAGCTTTAGCTCTCCACAGTTCATAGCCAACCTTTACTAAACCGACCTCATTTTGGGCGATACGACGCCGCACAATGCCACTCTGACCGATAATGGCATCGATGTTTGTTCTCCTCTCACTTTCCAGCCCGTCCGCCATAATTTAAACCACCCCTTTCAGCTTTTAATGCTTCTTTATAGGAGCGGAGAGATTGGAACCCGCAACTCGAATTTTAATATATCAACCATAATATTTCAATGTCAACCTCATCCCCTGGTGGCAAGGAGCGACAATAGCTTGTCCAGAATCCTGTGCGCCACCTCGGATTTGGGCAACAGCGGTAGCTGCTCCACCTCGCCACTGCGGTCGATGAGGGCCACTTTATTGGTATCCACAGCAAAGCCGCTATCGGCGGCGGTGACGTCGTTGGCTACAATGAGGTCCAGTCCTTTCTCCTTCAGTTTCCTTTTGGCGTTTGGCAGCAAATCCTCGGTTTCAGCGGCAAAGCCGACCTTTATCAGCTCACCCCGAACCTGGCTCAGGATGTCTGGGTTTTTCACCAGCTCAAGGGTTAGGCTCTCAGGGCCCCTTTTTATTTTCTGCCCGGCAGCGGTGGCGGGACGATAATCGGCAACGGCAGCAGTCATGATCAAAGCGTCAGCACTGCTCGCTCTTTCCAGAACGGCGTCGCACATTTGAAGTGCGCTGGTAACGGGGACCAATTCAACGCCAACCGGGGGCTTGAGAGCTGTTGGCGCGCTGATAAGAGTAACTGCGGCTCCCCGGTCTCTGGCGGCCTCGGCGATGGCATAGCCCATCTTCCCCGAGGAGCGATTGCTGAGGTAACGGACGGGATCGAGGGGCTCCTGGGTACCTCCAGCGCTGACCACCAGCCGCCTCCCGGCAAAGTCACCGTGGCGGCCTAAAACTTGGTAGATCGTGCCCAGGATGTCATCGACTGCGGCCAGGCGACCGAACCCCATCACCCCGGTGACGAGGCGCCCATATTCTGGGCCAACGATGATGGCGCCGCGGGAGCGAAGCCTTTCCAGATTCTCCTGGGTCACCTGATTCTGATACATCCCCGCATCCATTGCCGGCGCTATGATCAGTGGCGCCTCGGTCGCCAGCACGGTGCAGCTCAATAGCTCATCAGCGATGCCCATAGCCAATTTGGCTATGGTATTGGCGGTGGCCGGGGCGATGACCACGACATCGGCTCGCTCCGCC
>JAUWZY010000033.1 GCA_030615045.1 Chloroflexota bacterium | reverse complement strand
GGTGGAGCTTGAAGACGGCCGGGTGATCGAGGCTGATAAGTTCGTCTGCAGCAGCATCGACCCCTATCAAACCTTCACCAATCTCGTTGGTGCAGAGCATTTAGCCTTGGACTTCGTCACCAGGGTCAAGGATTATGAGTGGGAATGGGATAGCCTGTTCGATGTTCACCTTGCCTTGGAACAGGGACCGCAATTCGCTGCCGCAGCCGCCAATCCCGAGATCAATAACGCCTTCATCTATCTCGTGGGCTATGAATCGGAGCAGGAGCTGGTAAATCACTGGGAGGCGATAAGGAGGGGAGAGCTTATCGATGGCGGCTTCAATTGCTGCTTCCCCACCGTCCATGACCCCACCGAGGCACCTCCGGGAAGGCATACCGGACTCATCTCGCAACACGCCCCTTATGAGCTAAAGGAAGGAGGGGCTGAGGCCTGGTATAGGATCAGGGAGCAGCATGCCGATCGATGCGTGGCCACCCTGCGCAAGTATGCTCCCAATATAAACGAGGATAACATCTTGTGGCGCTATATCACCACCCCCCTCGATATCGAAAACAAGTTTGCCGATATGGTCAAGGGCTCGATTAAACAGGGGGGATATTTCCCGCTGCAGATGGGCTATCTCAGGCCCAATGAGGAGTGCTCTCATCATCGCACCCCGATCCAAAACCTCTATCTGTGCGGTGCTTCCACCTACTCCGGAGGATGTGTGATCTGGGGTCCTGGCTACAATGCGGCCAACAGGATAGCTGAGGATTTGGGAATCGGGAAATGGTGGCCAAAGCCGGAGATTGTAACTCGAGCAGAGGAGAAAGGCTTGCTGTAGGGGGCTTTTATGAAGATAAGATCGACAGGTTTGGGCAAGACGCTGCTGACAGCGCAAATTGGTACCATCGAGCCGACCAAAGTGGTTCCGGCATCGCTCGAGGCCGGCGATAACGAGCCCACCAGGTTGCTGCTGAGCATGGAGGTGGTGGAGCCGGTGCATTGGACGGTGAGGGCGTTTATGGAGCCGGGTGATATGCGCCGGGCGATCAAGCTCTTGTTGCGGCCGAGGACGCTTTTTTGTGTCCTGCGTTTCCTGATGAAGCGCTAATATAAGTACGCCTCTCAGCTTCGCGCTCGCCTAAGAGATTGACGGTAGCTTGCTCAGGGGTGTAAAATTATAGTATAGAAGCAAGTGGAAAGGGGTGGTAACAGTGGCTGAGAAGTGGGTATTATGGTTTGAAGAATTCGGTCGGGAGGATACCTGTTGGGTGGGCTCGAAATGTGCCAATTTGGGGGAAATGGCTAAGATGGGGATCCCTGTTCCCCCTGGGTTCGCGGTGACTACCGAAGCGTATGACCAGTTTTTGGCAGAAACCGGCGCTGGCCAGGAGATAGACCAATACCTGACCAAGTTCCCTGAGGAACCTCAGACCTTTGCTGAGTATGAGGAAGTAAGCCAGGCTATAGGGGGAATTATACTAGCAAAGGAAATGCCACAGGAGCTACAGGATGCCATCTGCCAGGCCTACGATGCTTTGTGCCAGAAATGCGACATCGCTGATATTCCGGTTGCGGTAAGGTCCAGCGGGGTTGCCGAAGACCTGCCCACGGCAAGCTTCGCTGGGCAATACGAAACATACCTCAATGTCAGAGGTAAGGAGGACTTGCTGGAGAGTGTAAGAGATTGCTGGGCCAGCTTGTTTACCACCAGGGCGATATCTTACCGCATTCGGAACAAGCTAGCGGTTTTGGCGGGCTCGATAAGCGTTGCCGTGCAAAAGATGGTGAACGTTCGCGCTGCCGGTGTCGGCTTTACCATCCATCCCACCACTGGCGATGACACCAAAGTAGTGCTTGAAGGCAACTGGGGTGCTGGCGAAAGTGTGGTTCAGGGCACGGTAACCCCTGATCGATACATTGTGGATAAGGAGACTTTGGAGCTTGCTGAGAAGAAGATCAGCCAGAAAATGAAACAAATAGTGCTCAAAGAGAAGGGGACTGAGGAAGAGGACGTCCCGCCCGATAAGCAGTCTATCCCCTGCTTGACTGATGAGGAAGCCCAGACCATAGCTCAATTCGCTAAATCCGTAGAAGTGCACTACGGCTGTCCCCAGGATATAGAGTGGGCTGTGGACTGGGATTTCGCATTCCCAGGGAATACCTTCTTGGTGCAGACCCGCCCGGTAACCGCTATTGTGCAGAAGAAGAGCGCTACCGAACAAATTTTAGACTTGATGTTGAGCCGCCTGTACCGCAGGTAATCGTCTTCAGCTTTGCTGCAGGTAGCGAAGGAATTTGCCTATCTTTTGCGCTAAATATCCTCCTTGGTGATAAGCCCAGCCGATGCTACCTTTACCTGCTGCGCCAGCCTCTCATCCCGCTCTTGAAGCATATTGCGAAAAAGATACTCCGAAACTACGCTGCGACCCCCGTTCAAGCTGCAAACGAACAATAACGATTTAGCCATCCAACCCTCATCACAGATCGTGAGCTTGGCAAACTGTCTATTCACTTAATTCAGAGAGCATACCGTTTAGCTTCGATTTTATCTCATCAGGCAGCACCTTTTCATCATTCTCCAAGGTTCTTGTTAAGACTATGCCATATGCCTCTTTGATCTCCTTTTTGACATCTGCTGGCAGCTTGTCATACATAACCTGCATGTTATTTACACAGTTGGAAAGAGGTTCTATCTTCTCCCTTTCATATAGATATCCCTCTAAGGCCCCAGCTTTAGCCGCGAACTTAAAAAACTCCGCATATTCTCCCATTTCGCACCTCTATTCTATTTTTGAATAGCTTTCTCCTTCATTCTAAGTGAAGGAAGCGATGAAAATCAAGTTCGGGAATTAGAATTTTGGTTTCAGCCAAATAGCGGGAATGATGGCTAACACGGCAAGGGAGCCAGTAACCACGAATGGCAGCACATATCCGGGGATAGCGCCGCTGATTATCATACCGGCGAACATGCCGGAGGTATGAATTGCATCGAGCAGACCTAAGTTCCCGCCAATTCTCTCAGCCAAGAACAGATTTGAAACGGTGACCCTTTGCGAGACCAAGAATGTGCTATCTCCAAAAACATGGAACAGCCTTAGCGTGAGTATACTGGCAAAGGCCCTGGGGAATAGCATGAAAATGTTGCATAAACCGGAGAAAAGCAGCCCCAGATAGAGGAGAGGAGCTAAACCTCTCCCTCTACTAGCTACCCTGTCGGTGACAAATCCGTTGGCGATGGCAAGCACGCTAATGGTGATCCCGATGAGGCCAAACATCAGCCCGATCAAATTATTCGGCAGGCCAGCATTGTGTTTCAGGAAAAGGCTTAACGAGGTCTGCTCGGCCCCGAGGTGGGTGGCTAAGAGGAAAACCAGGGCAGTCAGTATAATCACATCCTTTCTTAATATATCCTTTCTATATGCCCCGAAATGGAATTTGGTTGGTTTTGCATCCTCGAGGAACAGGCTCAAAAACAAGGGGACGAGGAGGACAAAGAAGGCGACCAAGAGCAGGGAGTCCATGTCCAGCCTCATCACTAGACTGCCGCCAAATAGAGGTCCCAGGCCATAGCCGAGCAGCATGAACCCGCTGAAAAATCCCAGCTTCATCCCTTTATTTGTCTCGCCGAGGAATTTGTAATATAGAGCGGACAAAGAGATGCGAAATAGCGAGCCCCCGATGCCACCGATAAAGAAGAAAAGCAGCAAGCCCCAAAAGCTGCTGACTACCCTTAGCCCGAGGAGGAAAATGGCGGAAATGACAAGGCCGGCTATGACCAGCTTCTTCGGAGATAGCCTATCGGCGAAAATCCCGAAAGGGAACAGCAATAGCAGCGAAGTTAGGGGGAAAAAGGAAATCAGAATGCTGACCTCAAGGTGGCTGAATCCGCGGTCAATTAAGTCGATTGGGACATAGAATAAAATCAGCCAGAGGGTGGTCATATAGCCCAAAAATAAAAAGCAAGGGAGGGCATATCTCCTTGTCGCCCCGAGGAATGTTTTCATGCCGAATAACAAGTATAACCGAAAAGCATCGCCTTGTCCCGCTTTGCCGGCACAGATGTGCTATAATTTGCAAGGTGGCTGAGGATAGGATCATCTTCTTGGGAACTGCCGGGGCCCGGGTAATGGTGGCCAGCCAGATATTAGCCTCAGGCGGCCTTTGGCTCAGCCTAAGCGGCACCAACATCTTGCTCGACCCCGGTCCGGGCACCTTAGTGCAAGCGACCAAGAGGAAGCTCAAAGCAACAAATCTCGAGGGCATTATCCTATCCCATAAGCATCTGGACCATGCCGCAGATGTAAATACCATGATCGAAGCCATGACTGTAGGCGGGCTTCGCCGCAAGGGGGTTTTGTTCGCTCCCAGGGACGCTCTTGAGGACGACCCGGTCGTCCTGCGTTATGTCAGAGAGTATTTGGAGCGCATTGAGATCCTGACCAAGGGAGGGACTTACCAGCTCGGCGCGGTCCACTTTGAGACCCCGATAAGACATCACCACGGTGTGGAGACCTATGGCCTGATATTCAGAACCCCGGGCTATTCCATCTCCTTTATTGCCGATACCAGATATTTTGATGAGCTCTGCGCTCATTATAAAAGCGACCTCCTGATCCTCAATGTAGCCATGTTAGACCTCAGAAGACCACTTGACCATTTATCGGTCCCCGATGCCGCCAGGCTGATCAAGGCGCTGAGGCCTAAGGTTGCCATTCTAACCCATTTTGGCATGACTATGTGGCGAGCTAAGCCCTGGGAGATTGCGGCCAGGCTCTCCGATGAAATCGGCACCCGGGTCATTGCTGCCCGAGATGGGATGAACTTCGACCTGGCTCAGTTAGAAGGGGGGTAAAATGGAGGAAGAGGTTGCAAGCCTGCTGAACAAGCATAGATTGACCATCGGAGTTGCCGAATCGGCTACCGGTGGTCTGCTCTCCCATCTAATAACCGACGTCCCCGGGAGCTCAAACTATTTTGTGGGCTTTGTTGTTGCTTATGCCAATGAGGCGAAAATCAGCATCCTGGGAGTCAAGGAGAATACCATCGAGCAATATGGCCCGGTAAGTCGCCAGACTGCGGAGGAGATGGCGGCCGGCGTCAGAGGGCTTATGAATGTTGACATCGCTTTGGCCACCACCGGGATCGCCGGACCCAGCGGCGCTATGCCGGGAAAGCCGGTGGAACTGGTCTATATTGCCCTGGCCTCAGAGCGGGGAACAAAGGTCCAGGAGTTTATTTTTCAAGGAGATAGGTGGCAAAACAAAAGGGCCTTCTCCCAGGCTGCATTGGGCATGCTCAAGGAGGAGCTGGGCAGTTGGATGTCGAGCAGTTAAAGAGATCGATCTGCGAAGTGATAAAGATGACAGACCCCAGTGGTCCGCCAACGATAAACTTCGTTCGCAGGGCAAAGAAGGGGATCGAAACAGGAGGCCAGAAATTGGGGGTATTTCCTGGCTCTTTTGATCCGCTAACCGAAGCTCACATCGAGGTGATAGCAGAGGCGAGAGAATACAAACTGGGTGAGATTCTTTTGGTATTGGATATCGTGAATATCGATAAGAGCACCTTCGGCGCCTCTCTGGAAGACCGTCTGCTCATGTTGCTCCTCTTCTTTGCGGGCGATGAGGAAATTTCAATTGCCCTTTCCAGTCACGGGCTTTTCTTGGACAAGGTAAGGGCGTTACAGGGAAAATATCCTCCAGCTACCGGGATTGTCTACTTAGTCGGCTATGATACTATTGTCAGGATATTGGATAAGAAGTACTACCAGGATCGGGAAGCGGCTGTAACCGAGCTTTTTGCCGACAGTGAGTTTCTGGTGGCGGGGAGGAGCGGCGCAGAGGAGTAGGCTGTTGCAGATCTCTTCGAGAGAGAAGAAAACAGGAGATTCGGGCACAAAATCAAAACCATCAAAATAACGCCTTTTGCCTCCACCATCTCGGCAACCGAAGTGCGGCAAAAGGCGAGGAAAGGGGAGCCGATAGCGGGCTTAGTGCCTGCTGCAATCGCTCGTCTTATTGAGCAATTGCAGCTTTATAAAGAGATATGAGGTGGAATTGTGGAAGAAATGCATGTCGTGACCTGCTTCTTAGAGCATGGGGCTAAAATAGCTTTATTGAGGAGGAGTGGTAGGGTTGGGACCTATAAGGGAAGATGGGCTGGGGTAAGCGGCTATATAGAAGAGGGCAATACCCCATATCAGCAGGCGCTGGAGGAGATGAAAGAGGAGGCGGGGCTGAGCGAAGAGGACGTGGAATTGATAAAAGAAGGCGAGCCTTTAGAGGCCGTCGATGAGGGGCTGGGAAGGAAGTGGGTGGTTCACCCCTTCCGCTTTGGGGTCAAAACAGGGGAGAAAATCAGCATCGATTGGGAGCACACCGAGCTGAGATGGATAGACCCCAAGGACATCGGCCGATATGAAACGGTGCCCAAGCTACTCGATACTTGGCAGAGGGTGGCATGAACCCCGAAATCGCGGACAAGATCGATGCCATCAGGCTTGATAGGATACATGGTGCCAGCTGGCTTTCCCGGGAGGCGCTTGCAGTGCTGAAGCTGGCGGCGGAGACAAGCCAGGCCACGAGCAGCGATGATTTTTCGACCGAAATGAGAGACGTGGCCGAGAAATTGATGGCTACCAGGCCGGCTATGGCCCCGATAACCAACGCTGTCTCCCGTTTTGTCTCTGAGCTCTGGGCCAGATCCAAACAGGACAAGGATTTGGATTCGTTAACAAGCTTTGCCCGCTCCAGATGCGATGAGCTCATCAAGCAGTCAGAACAGGCTGCCCTCGAGGTTGCCCAAATAGCAGCCCAGATGATTGCGGACGGGGAGCAACTGATGACCTGTAGCTACAGCTCGACGATATGCCAAGCGCTTGGGGTGGCCGAAGCTGAGGGAAAACATTTTGGGGTTCTGGCTGCTGAGTCCAAATTCGGTGGCAAGGCATATGGGGAGCTCACCGCTGCTGAGCTTCAACGATACGGCATCCCGGTGGAACTCATCCCCGATGGTGACATAAAGCGCAATATGGCCAGGGTGAGCAAGGTCCTGGTTGGCGCCGATAGCATACTGGCCGATGGCACTCTCATCAATGGCAGCCCGACTTATGAGCTTGCTTCGGCAGCAAAAGATAGCGATGTCCCCTTTTATACCGTTTGTGAAACGGCCAAATTCAATGTTCGGGGCCAGATTGAATCGGAGCTGGGCTTTGACCGAATCCCGCCACATTTAGTCACGGGGATAATAACGGAGCGTGGGCTGATAAAGCCAAAGGAAGTCAGCGGGCATATCACGGAGACGGCTCAAATCTGAGATATGGAAAGGGCGGGCTCAAGCCCGCCCTCGCCTAACCTTTGACAACTATTTCTTCCTCACCAGAGTTCATATGTCCTCCAAACAGTGTATATGGCGGCAAGTATGGCGATCACTGCTAACACTATGGCAGCAACAGACAGGCCTATACCGCCTGCGGGGCCGGTCACATCGGGCACGGTGAAGGTAGCAGATGCCGAGTTAACGCCATCGCTGGCTGTCACCGTATGGTTGCCGGGCTCAGTTTGCTCCGGCACCGGGACCACCACGCTGAACTCGCCAGCCCAATCGCTGGTTGTGGCGCCAGCTATCGGCGTCCCATCCCAGGTGACAGTTATCTCCGAGTTCCAGAAGAAGCCCTGACCCTCGATGGTAAAGGCGCCAACCCCTTCATCCGGGCTCATGTTTATGGCAGGAGCTGGCCAGGAGATGAGGGAGTAGACCACATCATAGAGCTCTTCCTCAGGACCATAGCTGGAGCTGGGATAGCCGCCGGTGAACACATAATAAATCTCAAGCGTCTTGGACTCACCCGGGGCTAAGTTGTACCTGTAGCTCCAAACTTGTCCATTATGATCAGGGTAAGCAAAAAAGAGCGCGGTCCCCTGGCGAGCCTGGCAAGCCTGGTCAGGATATATCCCGGTGCTGTCATAGTATGGCAGCTCGGTGGGGAATACAACGGCGCCGAAGGCACCGGGCGCCTCCGCTGAGTGGTAGCCTGCCGCATCACACTCAAAGATCACTGGCGCCGCCATATCATCCACCATTATGGGAGGTATTGTGGGATAGTATTTGCCCTCAGAGCTGTCGTAAGTATAGAACATCGTCCACTCGTCTTGGACACCGGGGACCTTTATCGCAGCCCCATCCTCAGCCCGGTTAATGAGATAAGTGGAGACGGAGAAGCTCACCGGGTCGGTGCCGGTGTTGATGTAGGCATCTGTTACCCGAGTGTATGGGTCATCATGGGTGAAATGCCAGGTGCGGTCCCAGGTGACATCTTCCAAGCCACCAGTCAGGATGGCGTGGTCGATAATCTCTACGCTGCCATCATCCAGGATGTTCATCTCTGAGCCAGTCCAGACGAATCCCTCACGAGTCCAGGTGGTTTCGTCGCAGATGTCCAGTAAGCAGC
>JAUWZY010000026.1 GCA_030615045.1 Chloroflexota bacterium | reverse complement strand
GGCCACCGTGATCTGGTTTACGCTCTCATTGCGGTCATAGACGGTCAGGCAGGCCTCATAGGTCCAGCGGTTCTTGTCCCGATAGAAGTCCTCGGATTTGAGGAAGAACACGACCTTGAAAATGGCCTCGGCGTCGATGAGGAGCGAGCCCAAAACCGCTTCCTCAGCATCGATGTCATGTGGTGGCATCCTTTCGTTATACATGTCATTTTCTCTCCACGATGACCTTTAGCTTGGGGGCCAACTCCTTAGTCAGCTTAATCGCTACCTCGTACTCGCCAAGCTGGTGAATCGGTTCCTCCAATTGTATCTTGCGCTTGTTGACCTGGTAGCCGGTCTGGGTTTGTATTTCCTGAGCGATGTCAGAGCTTGTGATCGCGCCATAGAGGCGGCCTCTGGAGCCAGCCCGAGCTTTTAGGGTCAGGGAAAAATCCTGCAATACTTCGGCTATGGCCCGTGCCTCTTCATCGGATTGGGCTTGGCGCTGAGTCTCAGCCTGACGCAGGGAATCCACCTTTTTCAGCGCACCGGGCGTCGCCAGGGTGGCCAGCCCCCTGGGGAGGAGGAAATTGCGACCATAGCCATTGGCGACCTCTTTAACCTCCCCTGCCCTGGCTACATCGGGGACGTCTTCTATGAAAACCACTTTCATTTTGGCATCTTTAGCTTATTATACCTTATCCATCCGAAAACTGAAATCGTTGTGCCTCTTCCAGCCCACCTCGCCATGCCTTTGTTATCTCCTCCAGCGACAAATCGACCAGGCCCTCGATAATGAAGCGCCTGCCCTCAACCATTCCCAGCCTCCGCAGCGGCACCTTATGCTCAGCAGCAACTCTTTCCAGCCTTGGCAGCCGATCAGGTGCCACTGTGACTATAATCCGCGATTGGCCCTCGGCGAAGAGGGCGGCATCAATCCTGCCAGCTATCTCTAACTGCCCTCTGAAGCCAATGTTGCCGCCGATGGAGCACTCGGCCAAGGCGATGGCAAGCCCGCCATCGGAGCAGTCATGAGCCGACTCGATAATCCCCTGCCCTATGGCATCAAGGCAGCACCGCTGCATTCTCTTTTCAACCTCTAAGTCGATCCTGGGACTCGCGGTTACTTTGCCCCGGATCAGCTCAAGGTACTCGCTGCCGCCAAGTCCTTTTTCGTCCTGCATTTCAGCTCCCATAAGCAAAACTATATCGCCTTCCTGCTTAAAGCCCATAGTGCAGCGCTTATCTATATCCTCGATGAGCCCAACCATGCCCACCACGGGGGTGGGATAAACCGCCTGACCTTTGGTCTCATTATACAGGCTGACATTGCCACTGATGACAGGGATATTTAACGTGGAGCATGCCTGAGCCATGCCTCGAATGCATTGCTCGAGCTGATAATAGACTTCCTCCTTCTCCGGGTTGCCCAGGTTAAGGCAATCTGTGATGGCTAAAGGCTCTGCCCCGGCGCAGACGAGATTCCTCGCTGCCTCGGCCACGGCAATAGCGCCGCCGAGATAGGGGTTGAGATAGCAGTACCGGCCATTACCATCGGTGGTCAAGGCGATGGCTTTTCCCGTGCCTTTGACCCTGAGCACTGCGGCATCCTCGCCCGGTGGGACTACGGTATTGATTTGAACCTGGTGGTCATATTGGCGGTAGACCCATTCCTTGGAGGCGATGTTGGGTGCGGCTAACAAACGCAACAGGATCGAGGATACCTGTTTTCGGTCGATGTCTGGCACGGTGTTTAAGTCGAAGCGCTCTAACTCATCGAGCCA
Source organism: Chloroflexota bacterium (assembly GCA_030615045.1). GTDB lineage: Bacteria > Chloroflexota > Dehalococcoidia > SZUA-161 > JAUWZY01 > JAUWZY01. Next base: position 7,729 of record JAUWZY010000026.1, on the reverse strand, counting down.
GGCTGGCTTTTTCCCTGTCAGGCGATAGAGGGGCGGGCTGGTCAGCATCTCGATGGGAACATCAGCGACTATGTTCTCTCCCTCCTTGATGCGAGCCATGCCATCATCGCTGACATAGCCGATGATGTCGGAGCAGAGATCAAAGCGGTCGAAGATGGCTTTGACCTTATCCTCATAGCCGCGCTTCACGATGACCAGCATCCGCTCCTGGGACTCGGAGAGCATGACCTCATAGGGGTTCATTCCCTCCTTGCGACGGGGCACCTCGGCCACATCGACGACTATCCCGCTGCCGCTTCTGGCGGCGCACTCCACAGTGGCACTGGTGAGCCCGGCAGCGCCCAAATCCTGCAAGCCCACGATCCAGTCGGTCTCGGCGAGCTCAAGGCAGGCCTCGATGAGCAGCTTCTCTAGGAAGGGATTTCCCACCTGAACTGTGGGCCTGAGCTCTCGCTCCTCCTCGAAGGTGCGCGAGGCCAGCCCTGAGGCGCCATGGAGCCCATCGCGCCCGGTATCGGCACCGACAAGCATCAGCAGGTTCCCAGCGCCTCCAGCTCGAGACCGGAGCAGCTTTTCCTTCTCTGCGATGCCAACACACATGACATTGATCAAGGGGTTCTGCGAATAGGCATCAGAGAGGAAGACCTCGCCGCCGACATTGGGGATGCCGAGGCAGTTGCCATAGCCGGCAATTCCGGAGACAACGCCGCTGAATAAATAGCGATTCCTGGGCTCGGAGAGGGGTCCGAAGCGCAATGGATTCAACAGGGCGATGGGTCTGGCGCCCATGGTGAAGATATCGCGCACGATGCCCCCGATCCCGGTCGCCGCCCCCTGATAGGGCTCAATGGCTGAGGGGTGGTTGTGGGACTCCATCTTCATCACCACTGCCAAGCCATCACCGATATCCACCACCCCAGCGTTCTCCTCCCCCGGGCTCACCAGCACCCGGGGGCTTTGGGTGGGGAGCAGCTTCAAAAGCGGCTTGGAGTGCTTATAGCCGCAGTGCTCGCTCCACAGCGAGCCGAACATCCCCAGCTCGACCGTAGTGGGCTCCCGCCCCAGCATTTTCACAATGAGCTGGTATTCCTCCTCCGAGAGGGCAACATCTTCCAGCGCTTTTTTCGATATGGGCATGGATCTTTCCTCTGGTTTAGCCTGCATTATCCAGAGCATACTTCAGAGCAAATATCGTTTCGGCATAGCGCCTGAAAGCCGCTATATTGCATCTGAGGGAATTCTTGTCCATTTCCACTCCTATGGGATGGCCTGCGTCATTCCTATTGATTCTATATATGTGAAATAAATTATCTACTATGGTTTCAAACCCGATAAAATGTCTATCAAGGTCGCTTGTAGCAATGCCTTTCGAGTCTAGCATCTGAGGCAGAGTTCTGCGCAGGTTGTCCGTCTTGAACTGCTCCTTCAACAGCTCATATTTCTCCTTAATGCTGCAAGCTTTTTCAAAGCGCTGTGTGACTGAGGGGTCATTTTTGAAATTGCAGTAGGAGTCCACCAGTTCAAGAATAGCGCGTTCCGAGGCAGCTCCTAAAGCGACCGTGGCCGACAGCATAAGCTCGTGAGTGAAAGCCTCGACGCTTTCTCTCAAGTAGTTGATGGTGATGTTATCCATATTTGGAATGGCTTCTTTGATTCTTGCTATGTATCTTCGTGGATCAAGAAAGCTCAGCTCTATCTCATCAGTTATGGCTGCGCGACCATACACAGTTAAGCGATGCCACTGTCTATACGGATCCGTTGGCCGGAGCCAGCCTTTTAAAACCAGGCGGTGGAACACGTCATACACGAGTGCTTTATCAGCTTTAAGTCCTTTTTCTTCGATGTACGCATAGATATTATTAGGATTAAGTTGCTGCTCTTTCTGTGCTGTGCTCAGAATGATCTCTTGGATTTCGGCATCAGTTAGTATGCTCACCTCCCGATGTTTTTCCAGCTTCGAGCTAATGTTAGCACAAGAGTTCTAAAATATCAAGCCCTCATAATGGACTCAAAAACAAGCCTCCCATCCTCCCCGCCCAGAATAGCCTCGCCCAGCCGCTCCACAATGAGCTGGTACTCCTCCTCAGAGAGGGCGACATCCTTCAGCGCTTTTTTCGATATGGGCGTGAGATTACTATCCCGTGTTCTTAGTATATTAAGTACTGCGAATGTACTCTATGAACTGTTGTTTCCTGCTCCAGGTTTGAATAACAGAAACCCTTTCCAGAAGGGCCATGTCTTCCGGCTTCCACAAATAATCTACGTCGTTAAGCAAACTCACCTTCGCTGCAGTTTCGTCAACATCAAACCACATTCTAAGAACCCGGTTAACTGTTGCAGTCATTGCTGACTCTTGTGATGGGGACATAGCCTCGACAAGAATCCCCTTATCTCTCCTCCCATTGATCCTCAAACTTACCCAATACTTTTTGCCGGTAGCCCCGTATATCGAAGGGCGCTTTTCATGTTCGATCTCGTGCTCAGCCAAGAATATAGAAACCTCTTCAGGGAAGGTAGCTGGCTCATAGGCTTTGGATGTGTAGACTAGATCCGCCACACCCTGAGCAGCACTAACTACATCCATTAGCAAGGAACCAACATTCTCTGGAGTGCCCTCTCTCTCCAGTTTGCCCCGCTGAATATTTACGTGAAGTCTTTTGGTTATTTGCTCTAGGAGAAATCGCCGCTTGCTGGAAGCGAGCACGTCTATCCCAAGTGATTCAAGATGGCGCAGTGTCTCGCCCAAATCCGTAACCCGAATCAAGTTCGGGGCGATCTCCTCGACAAATGCCTCAACCAGATCATTATCTGGATACAGGTAAGGAGTGACTATGCACATACGCCTTTCAGCGGGCAAGCACTTGAACCCAAGTCTTAGGTTTTCAATGGCTCTTTCGATGACTTCAGTGCATTCCATAGCTTATATCCCCAGGAGTTGAGGTTGAGTTGGGGCTGGACTGAAGTGCCCTCGAAAATCCATATTACATTCGTTGCAAAACTGCATAAATACCTCCTGAAGAGTTGTGCCAGTGATTTCTGTAGGTGTGTAGGCATGACCGCTAGGGCAAACATCTGTCCACGGGTGCTTGTGTGTCTCACCATGCCACTTCTGTTGGTCTGAGCACTTGTTTGAGTGGCTACCTCCAACATCTAAGCCATAAATACGATGGGCGCCGTTTAGAAGCAATGTAAAGCTGAATTTTGAAGGCTCCTCGACGTTTACCGTCATTATCAATTCCAACTGTCCCTTGAAATCGCCCTCCACTGGCACTTTGCAGGTGACCCACGATTTGTTGTCCTTTTTAACCCATGAGATATTTTCCCTGATCCGCTTAGGCAGAGCAATGATTTTATTACATTCACTTTCAGATATAGGAAATCTTGGCATCACACCGTAACCTCTACTTCATAGGTGCGAACGGTGAGCGGCAGTCGTTCTTCTGCCTGCACTTCGAGGCAGAGAGCAATAGCTTCCTTTATATTCTCCAGTGCCTCTTCTTCAGTTTTGCCTTGAGAAACACAGCCTGGAATAGAAGGACATTCTGCTACTATCCAACCTTCCTCTCCGCGTTCCAAGGTGACTATAAACCTCATCTTGCCCTCATTATACACCCAAGATGGACTCAAAGATAAGCCTGCCATCCTCCCCGCCCAGGATAGCCTCAGAGCAGCGCTCGGGGTGCGGCATCATCCCCAACACGTTTCCCGCCTGGCTCACAATCCCGGCGATGTTACTCAGCGAGCCGTTGGGATTGGCGTCCTCGGTTATCTCGCCCCAAGGTGTCGAGTAGCGGAAGACGACCTGGCTATTCTCCTCCAGTCGGCGCAGCGTCTCCCCATCGGCGAAGTAGCTCCCTTCATAGTGCGAGATCGGTATTTTCACGACTTGTCCCTTTTGGCATGCCGCGGTGAAGGGCAGAGATGCGTTCTCCACCCTGAGGTATGTCCACTGGCAGCGATATTGCAGGTGGTTGTTTCTGATCAGGGCGCCGGGGAGCAGCCCGGCTTCACATAATACCTGGAAGCCATTGCAGATGCCGAGGACCAGCCTTCCCTCTCGGGCGAAGCGCTCCACAGCGGTCATCACCGGGGAAAAGCGGGCGATGGCTCCGGGGCGGAGGTAATCGCCATAGGAGAAGCCCCCGGGGAGGATGACGCAATCATAGCCGGATAGGTCGGTATCCTTGTGCCAGATATATCGCACCTCTTGCCCCAAGACCTCGGCCAGCGCATAATAGCAATCTCGGTCGCTCCAGGTTCCGGGGAAGACGATGACGCCAAATCTCATCACTTTATCGCTTTTTACTTACTGGCCAAACATTGGAAAAAAAAACAAGCTTGACGCTTGTTCCTTGTCCTGACCTTATATATTATACCAAGTTTAAGAGCCGGCTAAAAGCTCGCTGACCACTTCGCTGGCCAGGCTTCCCTCCGCTCTACCTTTGAGCTGAGGCATGAGCTTTCCCATGACCCTTCCTTTATCGCCAGGGCCTTGAGCCCCCAGCTCCTCGATTACGTTGCGGGCAGCAGCCACAATCTCCTCTCGGGACATCTGTGGTGGCAGATATTCAAGCAGGATGGCGAGTTCAGCCTCCTCTTGAGCCACCAGGTCTTGTCGCTCTGCCTTCCTGAACTCGGTGATGCTCTCTCGCCTTTTTTTGGCCTCCTTGGAAATGATCTCGATCACGCCTGGGTCATCTAAAGGCTTGCCTTTAGCCTTCTCCGCATTTTGAATTTCAGCCCGAGCCAATCTGATCACTGATTGGCGCATCTTGTCACCCTTCTTCATTGCCTGTTTGAGCTCGGTGAACAATCTATCCTGCATATTGAAGTCACCTATAAAAGGGCTCGGAGCGAGCTCCTTACGCTTTTGCGCCTTTTGGTCGCCTCCTTCTTCTTGCGCTTCATAAATGGCTTTTCGTAATACTCTTTACGCCGAATCTCGGCAAGGATACCGTCTTGGTGCACCTTCTTATTAAAACGCCGAAGAGCACTGTCTATAGATTCGTTGTCTTTGATTATTATCTCCGTCATTTCATGAACTCCCCCTCTTGAAGCATACGGCGCTCATTATAACTTTCGCCGGGGCAAGATGTCAAGCGGTGGTAATTAGCCATAACAAAAGAGCCGTGCTATAATATCGAGTCAGGATCGATGTTTGCCCATCTCCATGTCCACACTGAATACAGCCTCCTCGATGGATTGTGCCGCATTCCCCATCTAATCTCCAGGGCTAAGGAGCTCGGCATGGAGGCCCTGGCTATCACTGACCATGGCGCTCTATATGGGATGCTCGACTTCTATCTCCAGGCTAAGGAAGCTGGGGTAAAGCCCATTCTCGGCTGCGAGGTCTATGTGGCGCCGGAGCATCGCCACAGCAGGACCCCAGCTGATAAAAGCCCCTATCACCTCATTCTGTTGGCCAAAAACGAGGTCGGCTATAACAACCTGATCCAGCTCAGCACCAAAGCCCAGCTTGAGGGCTTTTACTATCGGCCCAGGGTGGATAAGGAGCTCTTGGCTCAACATAGCGAGGGCTTGATCGCCCTCTCTGGCTGCCTCTTCGGTGAGTTAGAGCGCCTTATTTTGCAGGGGCGCTTTGACGATGCTGAGCGGGCTGCCCGCTGGCATAAAGAGGTTTTCGGCGACTATTACATCGAGCTCCAGAAGCACGCTACTGCGGGACTGAGCAAAGCCGATAGGGAACTGCTCGTCGCCATGGGAGCCAGGCTGGGCATCCAGCTCCGTGAGGACAACATGCCCACATTCGCCGACATCAATAGCCAACAAGTAGCCATAGCTCGCAAATTGGGTATCCCCATCGTAGCCACCAATGATGTTCACTATGTCAACAGGGAGGATGCCTCGATCCACGACATCCTGCTCTGCATCCAGACCAATTCCATTATCTATGATAGGCAGCGTTTCAGGCTGCCCGACGATTCCTTTTATCTCAAGAGTGAGCAGGAGATGGCAGAGCTTTTCCCCGAGTTCCCCGAGGCGCTGGAGAACACTGAGCGCATCGCCGAGATGTGTCAGCTTGACCTTGAGTTTGGCCGCCTCCACCTGCCCGAGGTGGAGCTGCCGCCGGGGAAAACCGGCGATGAATATCTGGCCCAACTTTGCTGGCAGAAGCTCCCTTCTCGCTATGCTGAGCTGACCCCAGAAGCTGAGCAGCGCCTCAAATATGAACTTGAGGTCATAAGGCAAACCCAGTTTGCCAATTATTTCCTTGTTGTCTGGGATGTTACCTCCTTCGCCCGCAGGCAAGGGATTCTCTTTGGTGTTCGCGGCAGCGCTGCCGCCAGCTTGGTCCTCTACTGCCTCGGGGTTACCGATATCGACCCCTTAGATCATAACCTCATCTTCGAGCGCTTCCTCAATGTGGAGCGTAAGGAGATGCCGGATATCGACCTCGACTTTCAGGATGACCGCCGCGATGAGGTTATCTCCTATCTAGCTCAGAGATATGGCTCGGAACGGGTGGCTCAGATCATCACCTTTGGCACCCTGGGGGCTCGGGCAGCACTGCGTGATGTGGGCCGGGCTCTGGGTCTGCCCTACTCTCAGGTTGACCGGGTAGCGAGGCTGGTGCCACCAGTGCTCAATACTATAGAGGGAGCGTTAGAGCAAAGCTCTGAACTCAGAGGCCTATATCACGATGATGAGACCATAAAGAACCTCATCGACACCGCATCCAAGGTGGAGGGCATAACTCGTCATGCCTCAACCCATGCTGCTGGGGTGGTCATATCCAGAGAGCCTCTGACCCGGCATTTGCCATTGGCGCGATCGAGCCGGGACAGTGGGCCGGGCCTCACTACCACCCAGTTCGCTATGGAGGATATCGCCAAGATCGGGCTGTTGAAGATGGACTTCTTGGGGCTGGCTAACCTCACCATTGTCAACAAAGCCCAGGAGATAGTAGCCCAAACCCAAGGCATCGACATCGACTTGGATAATATCCCACTCGATGACCCCAGGGCCTTTGCTCTCCTTTCCTCAGGAGAAACCACTGGCGTCTTCCAATTTGAGGGTCCCGGCATGCGCCGCTATATTAAGGAGCTTAGGCCGAGCTCGTTCCAAGACATCGCTGCTATGGTGGCTCTCTATCGACCGGGGCCTAAGCAATTTCTGCCTACCTTTATCAAAGCGAAACACGGGCTTATGCCTATTCACTTCCCCCATCCTGCCCTGGCCGACATCCTGAAGGAGACTTATGGGGTTATCGTCTATCAGGATCAGGTGCTTCTGATCGTCCAAGCCTTTGCCGGCTACGGCCTGGGGCAGGCCGATGTGGTGCGCAAGGCCATGGGCAAGAAGATCCCTGAGATCATGGCCGAGGAGAGGGAGCGATTCCTCACCGGAGCCGAGAAAAAAGGCTTTTCCCCGGATTTGGCCGAGGAGATATTCGGGCTCATCGCACCCTTCGCTGGCTATGCTTTCAACAAAGCCCATGCTGTGAGCTATGCCATGCTCGCTTATAAGACCGCTTATCTCAAGGCTAACTATCCTGTGGAATTCATGACCGCCCTGCTCACCATAAATATGGAGCATCAGGACAAGATCGCCTCAGCCGTAGCTGAATGCCATCGCTTGGGCATCCCCGTGCTGCCACCGGACATCAATAAAAGCGCTGAGCACTTCGCTATCGAGAAAGAAGGAGATTCCTCGGCCATCCGCTTTGGCCTTGGGGCGATAAAGAACGTGGGCATGACCGCCATCCGCC
>JAUWZY010000009.1 GCA_030615045.1 Chloroflexota bacterium | reverse complement strand
CCGGGTGCGCTGCGTTCTCCTCGACCGCGAGCAGATGGCTAAGCCAGAGCTAGCCAGTGAGAACCCTTTGCTCCGAACAGCCCTGGAGATGGGGGCACGGATTGTTAGCGAGGAGCAAAATGAATAAGAAGATTCTACAACAGGCGCAGCAGCTTCAGGCGAGGATAGCTAAGATACAGGAGGAGCTCGATAACACTACAGTTGAGGCCAGCTCTGGAGGCGGGGCTGTCACCGTGGTGATAACCGGGCAGCAGCGGATTTGCTCGATTAAGATCTCCCCTCAGGCGCTTGACCCTGAGGATGTAGAGTTCTTGGAAGACCTGGTGCTGGCTGCGGTAAACGAAGCTATAACTAAATCCAAAGAACTTGCTGCCAGCAAACTTGATGCCATCAGCGGCGGATTCAAAATCCCCGGGCTGATGTAAGGGGGAGTCCTTGAATAGAGGCTTTTTTCCCCCAGCCGAGCCTGTCTCCCGCCTCATCGACGAGTTCAATAAGCTTCCTGGAATCGGACCGAAGAGCGCAGCGCGGCTGGCCTATCATCTGCTGCGCATGCCCGAGGCTGAGGCTCGGTCCTTAGCCGAAGCTATTATTGCCGTCAAGGATAAAATCGTCCTCTGCTCCCTTTGCCAGAATATCACCGACTCCGACCCCTATGCTATCTGCCGCAGCAAGCAGCGAGACCAGAACAAGATCTGTATTGTCGAGGAGCCGCTGGACATCCTGGCCCTGGAGCGCACTGGCCAATATCAGGGGCTGTATCATGTGCTTCACGGCGTTATCTCGCCCATGGAGGGGATTGGCCCCGATGACCTCAAGATCAGGGAGCTGTTAGGGCGGCTTAAGAGCGGCAAGGTGGAAGAGGTCATCTTAGCCACCAATCCCAACCTGGAGGGGGAGGCGACGGCGATGTATCTGCAGCGTCTGCTCTCGCCGTCGGGGATTCGGATGACGTCTTTGGCTCGGGGGCTTCCCGTGGGCGGCGACCTGGAATATGCCGATGAGGTCACCTTAGGCCGTGCCCTGGAGGGGCGGAGGGAGGTTTGATGGTGGAAAGAATGGGGTGCAGTAGTAGAGGTAAATAGGGGGCTGAGATGCGAAAGCTACTTGGCTATTCACTTTTTGGTTTGGGTATCCTGATTTTTTGGCCTGCCCAGATTGGTCTTGGTATATTCGGCATTTACTATATTGTAAAGATGTTCCTTGATGCTGGGATAGTCGCTGGTCTCATTACCATTCCCATTGTTGGCGTAAGCCTTGGAATCATACATTTGATACTCGGTGCTATCGCAATTCCCCTTGCTGGCTTAGCTGCCAGGCTTTTAGAAAACGAGAGGGGGAAAAGGGTAGAGGACAAAGGATTTTACTATCCGGAAAAAGTAGACATCAATACTGCCGATGCCTGGCTTCTTGAGACCTTGCCTGGCATTGGGCTGGATAAAGCACTAAATATCATCAATTATCGAAGTGAGAATGGGCCCTTTCTGCATAAAGAGGATTTAATGTGTGTTGATGGCATTGGTAGAAAGACCTACGAAAGTTTACAGGATAAGATTACAATAGGAGCAATTAGCCTCCCATCTATCGAGCCTCAAACTCAACACTTCTACAGGAAGCCAAGCGGGAGAACCAAACGGAGTGATGATAGAGGTGAATAGGAGGCTGAGATGAAAACAGAACAAGAAGATAACGAAGCAGAAGATGAAATCCTTGAAACCTCTTGGGCGTGGTGGCTTGCCCCAATATTTTTAACATGGCTGGGTGGCCTTATCGGCTGGTGGTATCATAGAGATTTTAATCGGCGTAAGGGCAATAGGCTGCTAATTTTAGGTATAGTTATGACCGCTTCACAGGGACTTTGGCTCCTTCTATAGAGGTACGGGGTTGAGATGAAACGGATAATGGAGAAAATCTTCGGGACTCATTGGAAAGCGTTTCTTATAGTTGGTGTCATTGTTATAGCCAGCATAGTATTGGTCAATCTATGTCCTTGGTGCCGTTCTGCTACTGTTGAATGGATGACATATGATAATCCTGTTTACGGTTATAGCGTCGAATACCCTGCACACTGGGTTTTAGATAAAATAAGGCCGACACTGGTGCAAATCTATAACGAAGATACCTCCGCTGAACAACCGATCCTGGTAAATATCGTAGTTAATGATTGGCCCTTGCCCCTCGAGGCAAAGGTAGACGAGTTTATTTCTGCCTATATTTATGATGCTGGTCATGATAGTGTTCACATCTTAACTAATTCGGAGAGCGACGATAGGTGGGACTGGAAGATTGCCTATAGATTTGTTGAGGTTTCCGTGCCATGTTATGGTGAGGCTTATTTCCTGCATACAGAGAATTGCACATTTACAATCCATCTACAGAGTTTCGGTTCCGTAGGTTCCTCATTCGATTTGTGCCAAGATATTGCTGACAGCTTTCAGTTGACCACCTAACTCACCTTAAAATGAGCTAAACACTGGCAAATTAGCTTCAATCCTGCTCGGTTTTTCGGGCAGTCCTGATAAGACTGAGGTCTCTCGTTCGAATCGAATTTCAAAAAGATGACCACTCCCAAGGTCTACAAGACTGAAGCTATTGTGTTGAGGCGCATCAACCTCGGCGAGGCGGATAAGATCCTCACCCTCTATACCCCAAACCTGGGCAAAATAAGGGCCATAGCCAAGGGGGTGCGCAAGCCGACGAGCAAGCTGGGCGGACATGTCGAGCTCTTGACTCACTGCTCACTGATGCTGGCTCGGGGGCGGAACTTGGATATCGTGAGCCAGGGGGAGACCCTTGATAGCTTTTCTCCCCTTCGCCGTGACCTGTGGCGCATCAGCTGCGCCCTGTATCTCGCTGAGCTCGTCGATGCCTTTGCCGCAGAGAATGTGGAGAATCGCCCTGTGTTCGCCCTTTTGCTCGATGCCCTCCACTGGCTTGGCCAGGCTCGGCATACTGGGCTTGTTCTCCGCTATTTCGAGCTCCATCTCCTCGGTCATCTCGGCTACCAGCCTCAACTTCAGCAGTGCGTGAACTGCAAATCAGCGCTTGAGCCCACCGCTAACTTCTTCAGCGCCAGCGGTGGTGGTATGCTGTGCCCAAATTGTGTCGATACCGAGCCCGTGACCAGACCCATCTCCTTAAACGCCCTCAAGGTGCTGCGCTTCCTGCAGAACAGCGACCTCGCCACCTCCCAGCGCCTCCGGCTGAGCCCCGATTTATCGCGAGAGCTGGAGCAGCTGCTGAGGGAATACATTCGCTACTTGCTGGAGCGGGAACTGAAATCAACGGAGTTTTTGCATCGGCTTGAACAGGACTTTGTAACTGATTTACGGTGAGAAAGTTGATAAATCAGGTTATAATAAAGTGATTCTAACAAAGGAGGGGCAAAATGCTATACATGCATATCATCACCTGGGAGCCAGCTCAAAGAGACGCGGTTGCTAAAAGGGCGCAAACAATGGGACTTAAAATGGCTGAGGGCGTGAAACTAATTGGCTTCTGGAACGACCTCGAGGGTCATCGAGCTTTTATGCTGATTGATATGCCTCCGGCTGCAGTTGATGCGAAGCACATTCTCGAAGCCAATTGGGCCTGGAGTGACCTGTGCAGGACGGAGGTTGTAGCGGTGATGGAATTCGAGGAGATGATGAAGCTTCTGCCAAAAGCATAGAGGTTTTATTATCTCTGGCACTGGATAACATAATCCGCAAGCTGGAGCAGTGCCCTGCGAGGCGGGTTATCGGGGAGCACTTGCAAGGCGTGGCAGGCCTGGGCTGAGAAATCTTGGGCAATGCCATAAGACTCGCCAATGATGGCGGAGTTGCGAATCGATTCGATAGCCCGCTTTAAATTCGCTTCCTCATCCCTCCCCGCTAACATCTCCTTTATCGGGTTGTCCTCGGGGTGCTGCTGCATAAAAAGAATTGCCGGCAAGGTCAGGACACCTTGCAGCAAATCACCGCCCACAGGCTTTCCCAGCTCTCCCTCATCAGCGGTGAAATCCAGGATATCATCCACGATTTGAAAGGCGAGCCCCAGGTTATAGCCATAGCTTTTAAGGGCTTGCACCGCTTCCTCCGGAGCCTGGCTCAAAACAGCCCCTGATTCTGCTGCTGCAGAGAAGAGTGAGGCTGTCTTCTTGCCGCTCCTCTGATAGTATTGCTGGTGGCTTTGCTGAGGGTCACAGGCGCTGAAGTTTTCCTCCAGCTGACCGCTGCATATGGTCATCAGGGTTTGGGCAAAAAGTGTTATCACCCTTAGATTGCCAGTGGTCGCCACCAAGTCTGCCGACCTGGCAAAGAGGTAATCACCGGCTAAGACTGCAACCTCGCTGCCCCAGATGCTGCTCAACGTGGGCAGGCCACGGCGCGTTGTCGAGTTGTCGATGGTATCGTCGTGAACCAGGGTCGCAGTATGCAAAAGCTCTATTGCTGCGGCCATGGGGATCAAAAGCTCCAGGTTGTAATGATGGAACTTGCCGGCGAGCAAAGTAAGTGCGGGACGGATTCGTTTCCCTTCCCTCTGCAACACATGGCCCAATAAATGAGCCAGCTGCGGGAAATCAGCCTCAGCTACAGCATTAAGCCTTTCCTCTACCAAGGGTATTTCAGTTGCGATCGGTTCAAAGATAGCCTGCAATGTTGGCCCTCAATCTCAGTGTTTCCTCAGCCACCCTGTCATCGTCCAGTTTGGTGAACAGCGGCTGCGGGGGCATCAGCTTTTGCCCTGATGGCGGGACCTGAAAGGACCAGCCGCCATCCTCCGCCCTGCCGGCAAATCCTAAAAGGCGGTGTAGTTTCTGGGAGCTAAATGGCAGGAATGGACATAAAATTGTCTTCAGGCAGGAAATAGCCCCCAACACAGCGCCTATAGAAGTGGCGCAACCATCTCGGTCTTCCCCGATTCTTTTCCAAGGTGCTTTCTCCTCGAGATAGCGATTGCTCTCCTGAGCTAAGGACATAGCTGCCCTCATCGCCTCACGGAAGCGGCATCGAGAGAGGAGCTCATCTACAAGGCCAAGGGTCGCTTCGGCTCGAACTAAGAGGGAATTGTCCCGGGCATCGAATTCGCCACGCGCTGGCACACAGCCGTCGAAGTTGCCAAAGGCGAAGGTGAGGACGCGATGGACTAAGTTGCCATAAGTAGCCACCAGCTCATCGTTGTTACGCCGGGCGAACTCACGCCATGAGAAGTCTGCATCGCTGGTCTCAGGCATAGCTGCTGAGAGCAAATAGCGCAGCGGATCCGGGTCGTAGCGCTCCAGGAAGTCGGGCAGCCACACTGCCCAGTTGCGGCTTTTGGAGAACTGTCGCCCCTCCAGGGTTAGGAACTCGTTGGCTGGGACATCATGGGGCAAGTTCAGCCCACCATATCCGATAAGCATCGCTGGCCAGATGATAGTATGGAATATGATGTTATCCTTGCCGATGAAATAATAAGTCTTGGCATCCCCTTGCCAAAAATCGCGCCATTTTTCACTTTGGCCAATGCTCTGAGCCCATTCCTTGCTGGCTGAGAGATAGCCGATCACGGCCTCAAACCAGACATAGATTCGCTTCTTCTCGAAGCCGGGGACTGGCACCGTAAGCCCCCACTCCAGATCTCGGGTGATGGCCCGATCTCTCAGCCCCTCATTCAGGTAGCGATTGGTCATGCTGAGGACATTCGGTCGCCATTGAGTCTGCTCTTCGGCCCAAGAGCGAAGCTGCTCGGCGAAAGAGGAGAGGGAGAAAAACAGGTGCTCTGAATCCATGATCTGGGGTCGGGTGCCACATATCAGGCAGCCGGGGTCGATCAAATCGCTGGGGTTGAGCAGCTTGTTGCATTCCTCGCATTGGTCCCCCCGAGCCCTGGGGAAGTGGCAATAGGGACAGGTGCCCTCTACATAGCGGTCGGGGAGGAAGCGGCGGCAATTGGGGCAGTAGGGCAAGGGCATGGAGCCCTTATAAATATAGCCCTTATCGAGCAGGGTGAGAAAGATATCGTGGACTACTCGGGTGTGGTTTGACGTTCCCGTTGTAGTGAAAAGGTCAAAGGAGATGCCCAGCTTCTGCCAGCAGTCGAGGAACTGGCTATGATAGCGGTTTACCAGCTCCTGTGGTTCTTTGCCCTCCCTCTCGGCGGAAATGGTAATCGGCGCCCCATGCTGGTCCGATCCCGAGACCATGAGCACCTCATTGCCTTTGAGCCGATGATAGCGGGCGAAGATATCAGCAGGAAGGTAAGCCCCGGCGATATGCCCCAGGTGCAACGGTCCATTGGCATAAGGCCAGGCGACGCCGATGAAAATCCTCTCCGCCATAGTTCCCAACCGCTGATTTTATCACAATTCGAGGGAGAAACAAACCACTTCGATTCCGGCGCTCAGTTAAACCTGTTCATCACTGCCTCAATGCCCTCGCTGAGGAGGTAGTAAATGGCATCAGCGACCTTGATATAAAGCTCGTTGATTATGGTATTCTCCTCGGGGGCGAAGTCGCTGAGGACATAATCCGGGGTTTTGAGTCCCCTTATATCCTGCCCCGGACTGATGCCGACCCGAATCCTGGGAAATTCCCGGCTCCCCAGAAGGGCGATAATCGATGCCATCCCTTTGTGCCCACCTGCACTTCCTCGCCCTCGGATGCGGATCTTGCCCAAAGGCAGGTCCAAGTCATCATAGACCACAATGAGGTCGGATATGGGGATGGCGAAACGCCTCACCAGCTGAGCCACTGCCTCACCACTGAGGTTCACGAAGGTTTGGGGCTTGGCCAGAACCACATTTAGCCCGGCGATCTCTCCAGTTCCTATTTTGGCTCTGGCTCGGCGTTTGCTCAGGCGAATGCCGTGCCTGCGGGCCAGAAAATCGAGGCATTTGAACCCGGCATTATGCCTGTTATTGACATAAATTCGGCCGGGGTTGCCCAATCCCACAATCAACTTCATATTACTCGAGCATTATCCGGATCCTCTTCCCCGGATTCTGCCTCCTGGCCAAATTGAAAGCGCTCTTCAGCTCTCGGGCAAACTCGGAGAGGAACTCATCGATTTGCTCCTCCTCGATAGCGGGGAATTTCTGGCTCAGCGTTTTCAATATCGGGCACCACTGGCTGATAGTTTCAGCATCAGCCAGCAGCTGGCGCAGGAATGCCGTCAAATCGTCATCTATCACATTTGCCAATGAGGATAGGTCGCTGGTTTGGATCACCTTTACGAATTGGTCCACACGGCTCTCGTTACCCTGGGACAGGATTTGCCTGACGGCCTCAGCGCTGAGGCGGCGGTGCTGCTCTCGCAACGCCTGCTGGAGGCGGTCGAGGAATTGCTCTACCTCCCTTGGAGGTGTGGCGCCGAGCGTAAGCCCGCAATAAGGGCAAAGTGGCTGGTTCTCTATGGGAACTTTTGTCGCTGGGCAAGGCTTGGCTTCGGCGAGCAGGGGCTCATATTCAGCGAATAGCTCCCCGGCTAAGGGCGGGCCGAGCTCGGTGATAGAGTTCAGTCGCCGCAGTGCCTCCAGTTTGACTTTCACCGCAAGCAAGCTGGAGTGAAGGGAAGCAAGCTCTTGATTGTGGTTGCTATGAAAGCTTTGATAGATGGTGCCATAGCGAGGCTTAACCCAATCGACAAGCGCCTCGATGCTGGGCCAGAGATTAGGTGCGGCAAGCAAATTGCTCAGAGTCAATTGCTCCAGGAGGGAAAGTCGGTCCATGATAAGCTCGCTATCGCTTTCCCGAAGCACGACGCCATCGAGATAGGCCTTGACTTTTAGCACCTCGGGGGCGATTTCGCTGAGCTGGCAAAGGCGGCGATGCAGGGATATATCCTCAGCAAGGGCACTCGGTGCCCTGTATTCCTGCTGGACGGTTTGATGGAATTGCTGATAGCTTTTGCAGCGACCGAGACGCGAGAGACGCTCCAGAGCAGCGAGCACTTCCTTATCAGGAGAGGTGCCCAAGCCAGCGGTCAGGAGCTCCAGCACGCCCGTTACTTGCTCCAGCGCCCTTTCCAGTTCCTCGATTTTGGCCAGTAACAATCCTTCCTGGTATTTGCTCTCCTCGGGGGCAGTGCTGGTGTTAAGGGTTTGCTCTATCTCACGGGCATAGGGGAGAGTCACGTTCCATAGGGGCTCTTTACTATAACCGAGGCTTTCCCAATCCTGCCACAACTCCCCTCTCCAGCGCACCTCAGCGATATAGGGTGCGGTCAACTCGGCTTGAGCGAACCTTCCTCCAGAGCGCAGCGCCAATCCATGGTCGGGCTTGAGGCGGAGCCCCACCGCCGGCTGTCCGCGGTGGACAAAGCACAAGAGATAAAGGGTGACAAGGTTTCGGGGCAAGCCGTAATCGGTTGCCAGTTTTCGGTACAAATCTGCGATTGCTAAGCTACCCTCGTGTGCCTCCAGTTCGGCAGCAAGTATTGCGAAGACGGGGCAATTGTCTGGGGCAAATTTACCTGGGTTATCGGGCTGAGCCAATCCCAGGGCCACGGCGAAATCCTCGACGGCTCTTTTCGCTTCGAGGTCATCTTCCGGGCCAAAGAAGCCATTGAGTACCAGCCCTGGGGTCTTAGCGGAAATTGGCTTTGACAAGGCCAAGGCATCGATGGGCAAATCAGGGTAGGCATTGGCGAGGAGAGTCGAGGCGACCAGGTCAAACCTGGGCTTATTGTCCGAGGCTGAGAAAACCTGTTCTGGCTCGATGGGAAGCTGGCTTTTGGTGATGATGCATCCTGCGGCATAGGAGCTGGTCTGCTCTCGCAAGAGGTTGGCTTCTAGCTCCTGCTCCTCAGCGGCATAGATAGCTCGCTTTTCCCTGATAGCTCGGCATTTCCTATCTAACCTCCTCGCTTCTGCGCTCGGCTGGGTCGGGATGCAAATAGCCAAGCGTTGCTCCTCGATGTCTTTTAGCGGCACCTGTTGCTGCTTGGTCAGGGTCACGATGCGGAAGTGAACGTCTTCCTTCTCTATTTTCCGTCCCAGCTCAGCGCGCCAGTTATTGCTCAGCAGGAGCTCGCCATTATATTCAATGCCACCATGCACTGCCTGCCAGGAGACGGGCTCCCCCAGCTTGAGCTCGGGAAAGGGGGTTACGGGAATCTGCTCGCTGTATTGCTCAGCCATGGAAGCGATCTCTATCCTCTCTTGCCATAAACCTCGATGAATTTCCTGAAGGAACGGTCGTAGGCCCTCTCCACTTCCGGGGGGAAGAGGTAGCCAGGGAGTTCATTGTGGGCTCTGTGATAGGAGATGCAATCGCAGCACTTCCCTTTCCGCTTACAGGGCTCGTAGGTGCAGGTGCAATTTTGCCGGTTGACCTCGATTTGGCATTCTATTATTTGCCACTCTCCAAGAGGTGTAGAAACTGATCCTCGCTCAGGGTTTTGGTGCCCAAGGCTTGGGCTTTTTCCAGCTTGGAGCCGGGCTCGGCGCCAACCACAAGGTAGGCGGTCTTCTTGGTCACCGAGCTGCCCACAGCCCCACCCAGCTCCTTGATTCGAGCCTCAGCCTCGCCCCTGGTAAACGCCTCCAACTTTCCGGTGACGACAAACTCCTGTCCAGCTAATGGCAGCTCTCTGGCTTTGACTGCCTCCGCTTCTAATCTGACCCCAGCCCGCCTCAATTTCTCGATGACCTTCAGGTTTGCCCCCTGCCTGAAGAAGTCAACAACGCTCTCCGCTATTTTGGGTCCGATGGTTGGAATGTCCATGAGCTCTTCTGCCGTTGCTCTAGACAAAGCATCGACGCTGCTGAAGTGGTCGGCTAAGAGTTCGGCTGTCTCGGCGCCAACGTGGCGGATGCCCAGGACGAAGATGACCCGAGCCAGCGGTCTATTCTTGCTCTCATTGATGGCGGTGAGGAGATTGACCGTGCTCTTCTCGCCCAGCCGCTCCAATTTGAGGAGCTGCTCCTTCTTCTCACCCAGAGAGTAGAGGTCAGCGACGTCCTCGACCAATCCATCCTTGAGCAGGACAGCGGATGACGATTCGCCAATGCCGTCGATGTCCATGGCACCTCGGGAGACGAAATGCTTTAGCAATTCAAAGAGCTGCGCCGGGCAGGCGGCGTTAACACAGCGATGCATGGCTTCGCCTTCGGGTTTTATCACCTCGGCGCCGCAGACGGGACAGCGTGCGGGCATCTCAAACTCTTTCTCATCTCCGGTGCGCAGACTGGTAACAGGCTCTACTATCTCAGGGATGACCTCGCCAGCTCGCTGCACAACGACCGTGTCCCCAATGCGGATGTCTTTACGCCTGATGTCATCCTCGTTATGGAGCGCTGCTCGTTTGACGATGACGCCGCCCACCGATACCGGCTCCAAGATGGCATAGGGATTGAGGCTGCCGGTGCGCCCCACATTGACCCCGATGTCTTTGAGCTTGGTGGTCGCCTGTATTGCGGGGAACTTGTAAGCTATAGCATAGCGTGGTTCACGCCCCACAATCCCCAATCTCTCCCAAAGAACAAGGGGATTAACCTTGACCACTACGCCGTCGGCTTCAAAATCAAGCTCCTCTCTTTTCTGAACCTGTCGTTGATAATATCTCTCCGCATCTTGCAAATCGCTGACGCGCTCATTATACGGGCTCATTTTAAATCCAAGCTGCTTTAGATATTCCAGAGTTTCCCACTGGGTTTGCGGCACTGGGCCCTCAGCCCAGCCCAGCCCATAGATATAGATATCCAAAGGGCGCTTTGCGGTGATCCTGGGATCGAGCTGGCGCACCGAGCCGGCAGCGGCATTTCTGGGATTGGCAAAGAGGGGCTGCCCCTCACTGGCTCTTTCCTCATTCAGCCTCTTAAAGCCCTCCTTGGAGAGATAGACCTCTCCTCTTACCTCGAACCTCTTGGGGACATCCTTAGGGACGGAGAGGGGGATGCTCTTGACGGTTCTCAGGTTCTGGGTGATGTCCTCGCCACGGTAGCCATCACCTCGGGTAGCCCCCGTGGTTAGCATGCCATCGACGTAGGTTAAAGCTACCGCCAGCCCATCCATCTTGAGCTCGCAGACGAGGTCGAAGTGCTGGCCCGCTAACAGGCGCTTAGTTCTATCATGCCAGGCGGCAAGCTCTTCAAAGGAGAAGGCATTGCCCAGGCTCAATAGCGGCACCGGGTGCTCCACCACCCCAAAGGCCTCAACAGGAGCTGCGCCCACCCGCTGCGTTGGCGAATCTGGGGTGATGAACTGAGGATATTGCTTCTCCAGCCTGATGAGCTCCCGCATCAACTCGTCGTACTCGGCATCGCTTATCTCCGGGCTATCGAGGACATAGTAGCGATAGTTATGGTAATTGATGAGTTCCCGCAGCTTTTCAATTCTTTGCCTTATGGAGTCAACCGCTTCCATGGCATCCGCCGTTGGGCTTAGTATAGCAGTTTTTCAGCCCCTGAGGAAGCAGAGACTTGACAACACGGGGCATTATCGCTTATGCTTAAAAAGAGCCCAAAGTTATGACAAAGTACATCTTTGTCACCGGTGGCGTGGTTAGCTCAGTGGGCAAGGGGATAACCGTCGCCTCCATCGGCAGGATACTGAAAAGCCGTGGCCTCATCGTTTCCGTACAAAAGTTAGACCCCTATATCAACGTTGACCCGGGAACCATGTCTCCGTTTCAGCACGGCGAGGTCTTCGTCACCGAAGATGGTGCCGAGACCGATCTCGACTTGGGCCATTATGAGCGCTTCATCGATACTAACCTGACCGCTGCTTCTAACGTGACCTCAGGTCAGATATATAGCTCAGTAATCGCCAAGGAACGACAAGGGGTTTTCCTTGGCGGCACCATTCAGGTAATACCCCATGTCACTAATGAGATCAAGGAGCAAATTCAAAAGGTAGGCCAAGAGAGCAAAGCTCAGGTGGTCATCGGTGAGATCGGTGGCACTGTGGGTGACATTGAGGGCCAGCTCTTCTTAGAGGCCATCCGCCAGATGCGAAACGACGTCGGCCGGGATAATGTCCTCTACATCCATGTCACCCTTCTTCCCCACATCTCGGCCACAGGGGAGCTCAAGACCAAGCCGACACAGCATAGCGTCAAGGAATTGCGCTCCATCGGCATTCAGCCCGATGTCATCATCTGCCGCAGCGATTATCCCGTCCCTGACGATCTCAAAGACAAGATCGCTCTCTTTTGCGATGTGGAGAAGCGGGCTGTCATTCCACTGCCCACTGTGTCCAACATCTATGAGGTCCCTCTCATCTTGGAGGAGGCTGGGCTGGGGGAGTTCATCGTCGAGAAGCTCGGTCTAACGGCGAGGGAGTCGGACCTCAGCGAGTGGCACGACTTGGTGCAGAGGATGAACCAGCCCAAGGAAGCCGTATCCATCGCCCTTGTCGGCAAGTATGTTAAGCTCCAGGATTCCTATCTCTCGGTCCGGGAAGCGCTACGCCATGCTGCCTTATTCCACGACCGCGATGTGAACATCATCTGGGTTGATTCTGAGGAGCTGGAAAAGGACGGGGAGGAGGCTTTGCTTCGCTCTGCGCAAGGGATTGTGGTCCCAGGAGGCTTTGGCATCCGAGGCATTGAAGGGATGGTTAAGGCGGCAAGATATGCCCGAGAGCATGAAATACCTTATCTTAAGCTTTGTCTCGGGATGCACGTTATGGTCATTGAATATTGCCGTCATATATTGCACTCCAGCGAGCCGAACTCCACTGAATTCGCTGTTGACACTCGCTATCCTGTAATCGACCTCCTCCCTGAGCAGCGCCAGGTCAAGGAGAAAGGCGGCACTATGCGCCTGGGAAGCTATCCTTGCCATTTGCTTGCTGGAACCCAAGCAGCCGCTGCCTACAAAGTGCCCGTTGTTTATGAGCGCCATCGTCACCGCTTTGAGTTCAATAATGACTTCCGCGGTGATTTGGAGCGGGCTGGGTTGATCCCCAGCGGGTTATCCCCGGATAAGAGGCTGGTGGAGATTGGCGAGCTCAGGGACCACCGCTGGATGATAGGGACCCAGTTTCACCCTGAATTCGCCTCCCGTCCCAATCGCTCTCATCCGCTGTTCCGCGATTTCATCGGCGTGGCTAAAGGGGTGCTGCGAGAGGGAGACCAACGTCCATTGCCCTTGACATAGACAAAAAACGCAGACCATGGTATATTTAGCTTAAGGGAAATGCGCATCTTCCTGGATACCGCCAATATCGAGGAGATCCGTGAAGCTGGCAAACTGGGGGTGGTCAGCGGGGTCACCACTAATCCCTCGTTGGTGGCTAAAGAAGAACGGGCTGACCTCAAGGCAGTGATCCAAGAGATCTCCTCAATCATCGACGGCCCCATCTCCGCTGAGGTGCTCAGCACCGAGCCCGAGGCCATGATTACAGAGGCTAAGGAGCTGTCCTCATGGTCCCCAAACGTGGTGGTGAAGATCCCGGTCTCGGCCAAAGGGCTTGAGGCTACTTCGGCCCTGTCCAAAGAGGGGATAAAGGTCAATTTCACCCTTTGCTTCTCCCTCAATCAAGCGATATTGGGTGCCCTCGCCGGTGCAAAGTATGTCAGCCCATTCGTTGGCAGGTTAGATGATGTTGGCCATGATGGCATGCAGCTTGTGGCTGAGATCGTCAAGGTATTTCAGCTCTATGATTTCTCCACCGAGGTCATCGCCGCCAGCATCCGCCATCCCTTGCACTGTATTGCCGCGGCTAAGGCCGGGGCTCACATCGCCACGGTGCCTTACCCTGTCCTGATACAGATGATCCGGCATCCTCTTACTGATGTCGGCGTTGCCCGTTTTGCCCAAGATTGGCAGCGTGTGGCGAGCAGGATTTAAGCCTTCTTAAAAGCCAGCGCAGCTTGAGATAATCGATTAACGGAATCTCGTAGTTCCCCCTGAGAGGTGAATCTATGAATTTAGTGGAGTTAGAGGCTAAAACTCGTGAGCAGCTATTGGAGTTAGCCAAGGAGCTGAGGCTTCCCGATTGTACTGCCCTGAGGAAGGAGGAGCTCGTCTTCCGCCTGCTCCGAGCATATACCGAACAGCAAGGGAATATCTTCCGTGGCGGCACCATCGAGGTTGTTGGTGATGGCTATGGCTTCCTGCGGCAAGACAGCATGCGCCCTGAGCCTGACGATGTCTATGTATCTCAATCTCAGATTCGCCGCTTTGCCCTGCGCAGCGGCGACCTGATCGTGGGACAGGTGAGACCACCTAAGAACAGCGAGAGATACTATAGCTTGCTCCGTGTGGAAGCGGTCAACAGACTCGATCCCGAGGCAGCTAAAAATCGCGTCTATTTCGATCATCTAACCCCTACCTTCCCCAATAAACTGCTCGATTTGGAGACCGACCCGGGCAATCTCTCCACCCGACTCTTGAACCTCATTGCCCCTATTGGCCGCGGGCAGCGAGGGCTGATCGTCTCCCCACCCAAGGCAGGAAAGACCATCCTGTTAAAGAACATCGCCAATGCCATTCTCACTAAGTATGATGATATTCACATCATGGTCTGCCTCATTGGGGAGCGACCTGAGGAGGTCACCGACTGGAAGAGATCAGTCAATGCCGAGGTGATAAGCTCTACCTTCGATGAGCCAGTGGAGGATCATACTCGAGTGGCTGAGCTCGCGCTGGAACGAGCTAAGCGCTTAGTGGAATTGAGGCAGGATGTGGTCATCCTCCTTGATGGCATCACCAGGCTGACTCGGGCTTATAATCTGGCGATGCCGCCTTCTGGGCGCACCCTCTCCGGAGGAGTTGATACCGCAGCCCTATACCCGCCAAAGCGTTTCTTTGGCGCAGCCAGAAACACCGAGGAGGGGGGAAGCCTGACCGTCATTGCCACTTGCCTTGTCGAAACAGGAAGCCGCATGGATGAGGTGATCTATGAGGAATTCAAAGGAACGGGTAATATGGAGCTTCACCTCGATCGCAAGCTGGCGGAGCGCAGGCTATTCCCGGCTATGGACATCCCGCGCAGCGGCACCCGAAAGGAGGAGCTGCTCTTGAGCGAGAACACCATTAGGCAGGTCTGGTTATTACGGCGTATGGTATCTCTTATCAGCGACAGCTCACCGAACTCCATCGAGGTTACAGAACGGATCTTGGAGCGCCTCTCTAAGACCAAATCGAATGCTGAGTTCTTAGCTACCTTAGCTAAGGAGATGTAACAGGTTTAGTCTTGGTAATCGAGCAAGACTATCTTGGTTTCCCCGGGTAAGCTTGATTTGGTGACCACCAGTTTGGGCTGAGGAGAAATCCCTTTTAACCCCAGCTCCTTAAGGAAGCGATCCACAGGGTCGAGTTCCACCTTGGCCGCTTCGGTGCGGAAGTGCATCGGAATCACCAGCTTGGGCTCGAGCAGGCTTATGATTTCGGCTGCACCCACGGCATTTATCGTAGATACGCCACCTACTGGTATCAGTAATACGTCGGCGCCGCTCATCTCCTCAGCCTGCTCTGAGGAGGGCACGTGCCCTAAATCGCCTAAATGGCAAACCCTGACTTCATCGATCTCCATGACATAGATGGTATTCCTCCCCCACCTCTTACCCCCCTCAGCGTCATGAAAGGTCCTGATGCCGTAGATAAATACCCCGCCGATCTCATACTCCCCTGGCCCTTTGATCACCTTGGGATTCCCTCTGACCCCGGCGACAAAGCTATGATGGGGATGACCATGGCTTATGGTAACGATACTCGCTGTCGGATTTCTCACCGGGTAGCCGAGGGTTTGGTCAAAGGGATCGGTGACCACAGTGGCCTCTTTGCCCTTGATTCTGAAGCAGGAATGGCCAAGCCAGGTGATTTCCATTCCACCTCGCCATTTTGTTACGGGATTCGCCAAACCTTGCCTTTATCCAGCTCACCGTTATAGGCTTCCTTCGGTGCAACGCCCTTAACCACAGCTGCTGCCGCGATAGCCTTCATTATATCGCCGGGTATAAACATGAGCATGCCCGCCCACCAGAGTGAATAACTAAAGAAGCCTCCGGGCATAAAAGTGTTTAGCCAGAGCAATCCCGTTACATTGATCAAGACGAGGCTGGCGAAAAGCATCAGCCCCAGCATGGGGAAAAATCTTCTGGAGTTTATGAACGTATCGCAGAAGTATCCCACAAACAGCGCGGCTAAGACGAAGCCGATTAGGTATCCCATAGTAGCCCCGGTCAAGTGACCAACGCCCCCCGACCAGCCGTAGAACCAAGGTATACCAGCGGCGCCAAGCCCAACATAGGACGCGACGCTAACTCCTCCCCACCGTCGGCCAAGAAGTGCCCCGACCAGCAGCACGGCGAAGGTTTGACCTGTTATTGGCACCGGCTCAAATGGGATCCTTATCTGGGCCATAAGCCCGATCATGCCGGCGAAAACCAGGGCCAGGGCAAGCTTTCGCGCCATGCTCAAATCATAGCGCCAGCGAAAAGCTTCATAGCGCCAATGCCGGTATTTATCTGCCCAGGTTACTGCCATGTTTCACCATCCTTCAGTCCTGAAATTCCGGCAAACCTTCTGTAGTATAACAAAGGCGCCCCCCGGGGTCAAGCCCTTGACAAAGCCCAGGGCAGAGTGATAAGCTATCGGAGGATTAGCACTCTCCACCTGAGAGTGCTAATGGGGTTATCGAGATGCTGACTAAAAGAGAGGAAGACATACTGAAGGTTATCATTGGGGAATATATCTCCACAGCAGCCCCTGTGGGCTCGGAGACAATTGCCCGAAAATATCCCCTCGACATCAGCCCAGCTACAATCCGCAACGAGATGGCTCATCTCAAGGGAGAAGGTTACATCATCCAGCCTTATCACTCAGCAGGACGTATCCCCTCTGAGAAGGGCTACCGTCATTATGTGGAAACTCTGATGGAAAACGTAGAGCTGTCTGAAAGCGAGCAGTGTCTGATCCGACACCAATTCTATCAAGTGGCGAGTGAACTTGAGCAATGGCTTGGCCTCGCTGCCACCATCCTGTCCCACTTGGTGCACAACATAGCCATCGTTACTTGGCCCAGGGCGACAAAGCCTCGGTTAAAGCACTTTGAGCTTGTCTCCTTGCGGGAATTCCATGCCTTACTCGTTCTTATCCTCGAAGAGGCCAGGCTGAGACAGCAGGTGATAATCTTGGACAAAGCTATGTCTCAGGAGGAACTGAGCGCCGTGGCAATGAGATTAAGCACTGCCTTTTTCGGGCTAACCACTTTCCAGATAAGGGACACGATCTTAGATCTTTCCCCTGGCGAGGAGCAGGTGGTAGCGGCCCTGGTTCGGATGATGGAGGCTGAAGAGGAGCGAGAGTGTGAGGAGCCATATGTCAGTGGGCTACAC